>CAYIZT010000007.1:0-30619 GCA_964368095.1 uncultured Methanosarcinales archaeon | reverse complement strand
CTTCGTCATCTAGATTGTGGCCGGTGATAACTTTGTCCGCCCCCAGCTGTTTAGCGTGTTTGTTAAGCAGATATCTCCTCCAGACTCCGCAGACATTGCATGGTTTCTTTTTGGCGTCTTTGTTGATGATTGGGTAAGCCTGATCCAAAGTTTTTCCCAATTCGTCCTTGAAGGAAACTATGGTCAAAGGGACAGTATGTTCCGCACAGAATTTTTTTAAGTCAATCAATGTGTTTTCCCGATATCCGTCGATACCTTCGTCTATGGCGAGAGCCAAAAGATTATCTGCGGGGATATTATTTTTTTCTAAGTATTTTTTAGTGAGATAGAGCACGGTCAGGGAGTCCTTTCCTCCGGAGACCGCGACGCATAATTTTTCATCTCTGCCGATAAGCTGGTGCTTGTTGATGGTCTTGAATACTTTTTCTTCGAAATAGTCGATGAAATGATTTTTACATAAACTTCCATGCTGGAGGGAAATCACCGCGCTGTTTTGACATTTACCGCACTGCATCTTATCCTCCGGAAATGACGCTTAAAATATCTATCCGGTCTTGGTCTAGCACGGCATCTTCTTCGGTGATCACTTCGCTGTTCCTTACTACAATTACCGCTTCCGGATTAAGATTTAATTGCTTAAGAAGTTCTTTTACAGTCTTGCCGGAAAAAGTAACTTTACTGACAGCGTGTTCTCGTTCGTTAAATATTTCTAAGTTCATCATTTACCTCTCTGCGTCTCTAAATAAGGCGCAGTTTAGTATAAAGTTTATTTTGGCGATATTTTATAAATTTGATGGTTATTTTCTAGTACATGGATGAGTATGTTTTTATGAAGAAAAGTACGGAAGCAGAGAAACTTGCTGCGGATCTAGGATTTGTTAAATTGCATTTCCTGGACAGCGATTTTGTGCTGCTTAAAGGAAAAACCCCTAAAGAATTGACGAAAGAAATAGATACGGCCATAAATAAAAAATTAAAGACGGTCTTAAAAGCCGATTCCGAAGACATGCTGCGCTTCGCCTTAGAGAAAAGCGGTGTGGACGTGGTGTATGGCATGGAAAGCATCAATCCAAAAGACAGCCTGCATTATGTTCGCGGCGGCCTGGACCAAGTCTTGTGCAAGTTGGCGGCAGAGAAGGGGAAGATCCTGGCCTTTTCATTTTCAGAGATCCTGAATTCGTCTGAGAGGGGAAAGTTGCTGGCCAGAATAATGCTAAATGTAAAATTATGTAAGAAGTACAAGGTTTCTATGGTTTTCTGCAGTTTTGCCAATGTTAAGGAAGAGATGAGGTCAGCCAAAGACTTACAAGCTTTTGGAAGGATTTTAGGTTTTTAGAGGGAAGTTTTATAAATCACTATCTCGCAGTGGTTACCTTATTGGATTTGGTATATTAAACATGAAAAATTTACCGTACGGCCTCTGCGCAAAAACGGAAATGAAATCAATGAAAAGATTCCAGTTGGCAGGCATCTCTGCGCTTTGTATTTCTGCAGCTTTTCCAAACCAGTCAAGCGGTCAGGAAGCACAAAAAACTTCTTCCGTGCAGACCGAATCGGCAAAAGCAGCGAAAGTAGATACTACTCGGACTGTAGAAGATGCCGTGGCCCGCGATTATTTTTCTGCCCGCACAGGTTATGGCGTTCTAAAGGTCAATGATCGGATAATGCAAGAAGGGATTGTTTATGGCGCAGATACACGAGGGCATTTTCCGATCAACAGGCGGTTATCGATAGTCCCCTCAACAAATTTTTGGGGCTATTCGTACTTTATGAAATATGATAATGCTACTGGTTCTATGTATGACTTCCAGCTTTCTCTTGAGACGCGGGTCAAGGCTTATGATTCCAAGTCAGCAGATTTTTACATAAGCCTAGGCACAGAAGGCATAATCTCTGAAGAAAGAATCCATTACAAAAATAGCGAGATATTTTACATGCGCAGCAGTATCAGCCCGAAGCTGACACTGGGAGTAGAATCTCCACATTTTGATATTACCTCTTCTTTCTCTGAACATTTCGGATCGAAAAAGACTTCTTACGAGCAGGACCGCGATATACGCATGGAACGCGTGCGTATCAATCTTCTGCCAAGGTTAGATAAATTCTCACTGCCGACAGGTTTAGATATCCAGCACTGGGAAGTCACTGATACTGAACGCGACAGGCATAATGTCTCGCTTAAGAGCAGCATTGAGCCGACTTTGAATGTATATGGCCCGCTCGCCGCTTCATTATTCAGCGCGTATACGCACACATTTTCAGGAGAAGATGTATATGATCTCTTTGAAGTTGGCATGGGAATCGGACTAAGGTTGGGCAAATGAAAAAAAGATCAGCTGCGATAGCACTTGCCGGATTTACTGCGTTCGCAGGATGCGGAGAAGGAGATAAATGGGATTATCCTTCGCTAACGCCAGAAATAAAATATTCTTTAGAAAAGAGGGTAGGCGAGCTTGTGGACAGCGATGCAGTCATAGTAGGAGACATGGATCAGTGTCCCACAGATAAAGCCTGTGATCTTTTTGAAAATACCACTAAGGAATTTCTTTTCTATTCAATCCAGATGAGAATCGACGATGCCACAAAGAAAGGATACAGCATGGAATCACTCCAAGACATCTCTGTAGAGATATTCTCAAAAGATGAGATAAGCACAATATGTAGCGGCAATATCGGCTGCTATAATGAAGGCACTATATACCTTGATAACACCAATAATTTCCTTGACTTCGTAAGATTATTCAGTCATGAATTTGGCCATCATCAATTCAGTCCAGGAGCCGAAGAATTTGCCCCGCAAGCAAACATGGTATACGCTCCGTTTAAGGAATACCAGTTCTCAAAGCCGACCGGTTCATTCCTTACGCTCAGTTCGATGTATTATATGCCTTATCTGCAGCTGGATGAGTTGTCTTCTAAGGACCGCATGTATGCTGACGGCCATTTATTCTCTTTACTGAACCTTGATTGGGCCGACGGCGATATCGAACAGGCATTTGATCGTTTAACCCATCGCCGGATCCAACTCAACGAGCAGGATCTGATGGACGCTGCAAAGAAATATCCTGGTCTTAATATAGATGAGTTGAGCATCGCTTTTTGGGGCGATCTTCTTAAGGATCCCGGCCTTGTTACGGAATTTGGTACGGGATTTTATCCTATGGGCGCGGATGCCGCAGAAGAGTATCTAGATTACCTTCAGCTGGAGATATTCCGGCGTAAATTTCCAGAGGAGGTCTGGGCAGAATCTCCCAATGAGGCACAGGATACATATCGCGACATGCTGTGGGATTTCATAAACAAACATGCAGACAAAAATCCCTTCTTCGCAGGAGATACAGCCGCACTGCTGACCAGCAACCTGTTTAAATATCTCAGTAGGACCAAGTCGCAGCCGACCATGCTCGACGAGAGATTCTCTCTCGCAAAGGAGATAATAGACTTAAACAAGGAATACCCTTGTGATACTGCAGATTTTGAGTTCCCTGCATATGAATGCCCAAAACAATTACGGCCGATAAGGTCCGAGCATGTCTATGCTTACAAAGCGCTTTCTTTAGCTGCCTATGATCTTAACGACCTAGATAAGTCTATTATAGCGGCAAGATATGCTCATGATTTCATCGTCAAATTCTACCAAGGCAAGCTTGCAGGAGTTGAGCAAAAAGAGACCAATAATTATGTGCCATTTATCACCTACTATCCTGCATTGAGCCTGGTCGATAATCGCACCGATATGGATTTCGCAAAAGAGCTGCTTAACATGGCTCTGGAAGTGGAATGCCTTAAAGCAAAAGACACTCCCGGCTCATCGTATGATAAATGTATAATTGTACAATCGTTTTCACAATCATTATTGGATTGGATGAAGAAGAAGGGCTATTGATAAGATATTTTGGAAGAATTTTAGTTTTTTAGAGAGCTCGGTCCTGAATGTGGTTAGCATCAATACACGAACGATAGATTTGATATAACATTGATTGCGGAAGGGGATACTCCCTATGGGAGGGAACCGCATTAAAATAATTAATACTAAGAGTGAGTCGATGCTAACCAGAAGCAAAGCGGAGATTCAGGACAGAGCAGTTTTAGAGGGAAGTTTTATAAATAAACCGTCATCACGAAGTAGTAAATAATTTTAGGAGAGAAATAAAATGAGCTTATCACAAAAATTAGGGATATTAGGATTAGCTGCCGCTTTAGGATGTTCATCCGAAGGAGATGTTCACTATCACATTTATGATGAAGGTTCCGGGGGATCAGCAGGAAGCAGGTCCGATGGAAGCGGATCAAATGGCGGCGGAAATAGTGTAATCCAGATAGAAACTTGTGAAGATCTTGTCGATAAATTGTATAGGTGCTGCACCGGGTTTTTTCAAAAGTATGAATATGATTGGGGCATCAGCATCGAATCGCAATTAAGTCATTTCATTGAGGATTGTACAAAATTGGAGTACTTTGTAAAAGAGACAGATTTCATACAGTGTGTTGAAGAACATTCCTGCGCAGAACTTAATCCAGCTGAGCACGGCGGCAAACCGTGGTCGGTAGCTTGCGGCGAGTAGACTGGTATTCTTTTTGTTTTTATCTTCCTTAAAAAGTTGTTTTCCGGTAACATTTATATAGGTTAAGTTATTAGTTTAGATAGAGTATGATAGGTGAAAAAAGGGAGGCGCCCCTTTTAACCCCAAATAAAGTTTTCAGCTTTATTTCGGGTGAAAAAAGAGGGTTTTTATTAGTGGTAGTTTTAAGTATTTTGATGAGTTTTTCTGGGTTGGCTGGATGGACAGAACACTGCGCAGCCGATCAATGCGTATCCATCGCAGTAGGAGTGACGGATTGTACCGAAATTTGTGATTCTGGTGCTAGTGCAGTTGGATCAGCTTTTATAAGTTGTAATGATCCAGAACCTGGCGGTGATGGGACTGGTTCATGTAGGAGTTTTGCGGAAGGGGAGACAGGCCATATTCCGGTTACAGTAGATGAAGCATGTGTTGTTGATGCATATGCTACGCCTTCAGCAGGTGGTTGTTGGTTTTTTGCGGGGGATTATGACGCAGATGAAGACGATTGCGGGGTTAGTCGTGCCGTGCCTGGCGCAAAATGGGGTAATGGTAATAGTCTTGGCCAGCCCCTAAGCATCACCGAATTAAGTGACGGAGAAATGATCGGATACTCAGAAGAGAAGCTTTTTAGTTCACTTTACATCGAAGATCCTTGGGAATATATCTGTACAGATACCGGTTACTGGGCGCGCTGTGACAAAGATGAACATGAAGGAAATAAAATAGTTGCTGCAGGAGCAACCTACGAATGTACCTACACTCCAAGCGGAGTATGGGAATGGACGACCGACCAAGATGGTGATGGATACACCACCAGCGAAGATTGTGACGATGATAATTCTGATGACTATCTATCCGGAAGAGGTATTGAATGTCCTACTCTGGCAGAGGAAGATGTTCCGGCTGGTACGACAGTTGAGCAAATAAGACAGATGGCCCGAGATGAATGTGAAGCAAATCCCGGCGAATTTTCCCGGTGTGCGATCTGTATAAATAATGGGGCAGCTGAAGTATGTGGGGATAATGTGAATAACGATTGTGGCGGTCCAGGAGCAGATGAAGATTTTGATGAGGCATTAGGAAATACTCCTGACAGCTGTCATTTAAACCAAGCTTCTTGCGAACAGGGATTCGTAGGGCATTGCAGTGAAAGCAATGCGGTATGTTCTGATTCGAATCCTTGTGAAGGCGAGAACGAAGAATGTATAATGCCGACTGATTCAGAAGAAGCAACAGGAGTATGTAATTATTTTAATCCCAAAACATGCAGTGTTGCATCAGATTGCGGCACCAAAGGGGAATATGAATGTGTCAATGAAAAATGTAATTATTTCGCTGCAGAATCATGTAATGATGTGACTGACTGTGGTTCACCCAATAATTTTGATTGTAACAGAGCCACTGTTAAAGCTTTTAATATCTACAACGAAGAATTTGACTGGATAGAAACCGCAGAAGGCGGTTCTAAAAGTGGTTACTGCTGCGGGTATGGCGGAGCGCGGGACGCGGGAGCAATTAAGACCGATTTGGGCGGGCAAAGCCGCGTATGTTTGACCGACAATAAGGATTTTGTCAGCACCGAAAAAAGTTTTATTCCAGAACCAATAGGAATTGATGAAGTATTTGAGAACAATGGTTGCAAAGGAAAAAATTGGTGTTGGATAGATCCAACGCTCACAAATAATGTGTTTAAGATATTTACCATCAAAAGACCGGGAGAAATGCCGTTTGATGTCGTGTCAAACTATGATGACTGGCTGAAGTGTGATGCACAGGCAGAGAAGAAAACATTTGAGCTCCTGGGAGCGGCGACTGGTGAAGAAAAGGAATTAAACAATAGATTTTATTGTTATCTTGAGGGAAATAGATGGGCATGGGCAGAATGTACTGCTGACTGGGAAAATAGAAAAAACCCTAGTGTGAAAGGACGTTATACCGGAGAAGGATTGTATACGCTTCCCCTTTCAATCCCAGAATCGGAAATACCGGAAGAGCCAACAACAGAAACTGAGACTCTTAGAGAATCTATAATAGATAAATCTGTAGTCATAACATATAAAGATATTTATAGCAAATATTATGGCAAAGGATTTTTGGATTTTACCGGGTATAATTATCTTAATTTTATGGTCCGCTTTGTGCAAGATCCAGAAGACTGCCCAGATGAAGAGGAAGGATGTCCAGCAAAATTAGAAGATCTTCAGCTTCCTTTAAAAATAAAATTGAAGCTGCTAGGACCAAAAATTGATAATAAACCAGTAGTGTATTTTGAAGGCAACGTTTTAGGAGATGTCATCAATACCCCTCTTTCAAATTTAAATAATCCCCTTTTAAATTTAGAAAGTTATATGCATGTGCAAGTGCCCATTCAAGATTATAAAGCAATAGAAGAATTTGAGATAAGCTCAGATAGTGAGAATTTCATACAAGTTAGAAATATCTATTTAACAAGCAATGACCCTAATTTACCAAACCAACTTTGTTCCGGGCAGGAATCAGCAACGTATAATACTTGGATAAAAGATGCTGACATAGGCAACCCGGACATAGGAATTACCGGAGAAGATCTTTGTAAATCATTGTATGGCGACCAAGCCTGGTTAGGTGAAGATGGGGAAGTAAGCGAGTTTGAGCTGGATGCCAACTGTTGCGGCAATGTCGATAATGAATACTACGCCGGCCTGAGCAAAGCATATCAACCGGAAGAAGCTTCCTCCACCGAAGAGCAGCAATATTACGGCTGCTGGAATTCACAACCCATAGCATCCGGTGACACGACCATGGATGTTGAGTTTGAAGTTGAATCTCAAGAGACAGAATTTAAGGTTGAATATAGCTCGGTTGAATTACCAATAATTACTCTGAATTATCGTGTTTATGATAGTGGCAATATTTTTTATAAAGGCAATCCGTACCCAGACGATGATCTTACCGTGAAAGAAGGAACATTTTCCTGTAATAAAGAGGAGGATTTTTTACTGAATAAATTAGAAGTAGGAGATACTTCTACTGCATTATGTAATTTTAATATTCCAGAAAACTTTGGGTCAGGGTCAAGTCTGCCGATGATATACGATCAGCTAGCCAAATTACCATATGATCTTCCGCTTGAATACAGAGGGATAACCAAGTTATGGTTTACTGATCCCCTCAGCGATAATACCAATTCACCGGTAGAGCTGCTATTTTACGACAGAGGCACTAATAGTTATTTTGAAGCTCAATCTAATTTTGTAAAACCGGGTTCATCTAAAATATATGAGGATGACCCAGAGTTTGAACTTACCGGACCGGCTCAGTATCTCAGCAAGGAAGACCTGTCAGAGGTATGGGGCCATCCTCTTTCTGTCGTCGCCAGATTAAAACCAAACCACTTCTTCCCTATCAGCAATCCCACTCCTTCAACCAAAACAGTTTCACAAACAGTAACCTACGCCTGCAGCGAGACAGAATGTTTATTCCCTCTTCCGGGAAACCCCCCGTATAAGGTAACTAACCCGCATCCGGATTTATATGAACTGTCTTATGTTACTGGTTCTTTACCAACTGATGAAACTCCAATAACCAAGCCAAACCAAGAATTTTTAGAATATGCCAATCTCAAAGTGAAAAGGGTAGCACAACAAGTTATATACTATAACGAAGGCGAGGAATCAACTAAAGAGATAGGGTTTTACGGCTGTAGGGCTGCAGATTTCATAACTAATATTGACAATGAAAAGAACCTGCAATACTGCGCCACCATTGAAGGACTGCCCAAATTCTGCTCATTCAGCGAAGTGCACGAAGAAGATAATAACAAAGATGCGTTTACGATAGTCAATACCTGGAGTGACGAAGGATTAACACACGTAGGGTATGCCGATCCGTTGCAGGACCCTGAAGAGGGCCAAAATATTTCTGCATATTACGAGACGGTAGAACTTACTTTGCGAGAATCTCAGCCAGGCGAACAACTTCCCTCTTCCAGGAATCATTCTGCTTTTGCAGTGCCGGCACGTAATTTCCTGCCCAACACAGAATTCGCAACTTCAGCTACTAAGATACCTTATTGGGAAGTCTTGGTAAATGGCCAGGCTGTAGCAGATGAAAAAAGTAATTTTGTGGAGGATAACAAAGTAACTTTACAGAATGACCAAAAGCTGCGCTCGGAAAGGATTTCTGTCCCTCCCGCAGTCAATCTTTATTTCAGCGCTGCCCAAGCCTGTCCGACCACCATCTCCTTGGTAGATAAAGACGGCAAAAGCACACCCGCAGCCCTGCCCCAGTTCAATACCAGCGATGCTTCCTATCTGATCATAGAATTTACCGGCCCCTGCGAAGTTGAGAAACCATCACTGCAAATGGTTGACAGTCTAGGGCCAGCCGAATATTCATATCAATCACACCAAGAGCTTAAGCCACTGCAAGATGCGCGGTCAGGAGCAGCTTGCTGTCCAAATAATTATTGCTGGAACGGCTATGCCTGTGTAGAACCTATGGGCACTTTGACCACTATAAGCGAACACGTCGCAGATGGAAGGGATTACCGCTGCGTCGACGGTGAATGGAAACGGTCGGCATTGAAATTTGATTGGAACAATCAGCGATGGGGATTTTGCCCGCAGGAAAATGAATGTTTTGTCTTAGGCGATAAAGACGTAGCAAAAGCCGAGAATACCGCACAAAGTTTCTATGACGGAGAATATCCTATCTGCATCAGCAACGGAGAATACATATTTGATAATTATTGCAATCAGGGCAACTGGACCAGCAGGACCAAGTATTTAGCCACTAAGTTATTGGAAGTGGCTGAGAACGATGAGTATGTGCTGTACTGTTCGCCGTATAAAGAAGCATTGGTAGAGTTTTCCAATAACGAAAATTATCTTGGCGGAGAATTTTTAGAGACGCAAAAGCAGCAGCAGACCATCCAGCAAAGCCTGCAAACTTCAGCTCAGCCGCAAGTATTACCTACCTGTTTTAACAGCATCAAAAATCCGCAGGGAAAAAGGTTAGTACCAGACAGCCAAAATACCTGCATAAACAATGTTTGTGTGCTGCAATACAAAGATGGAGGCGTCTTTAAAGTAGCTTTTGCCACCACTCTTAACAGAGCGATTGACGATCCAAAATCTTTCCTTATCTCTTTAAACGTTCCGCAAGAGCAATTAAGCCAGATCTGTCAAGGCAGCGGAAGCGATTTTGTAGAATGCGACTTGCAGGGATTAGAGTTTCCCAGCAGCGCAAATTTATACCATTCTGACGGATTGAATGCGATAATTTTTGCCGAAGGAGGAATACAATTACAGCCGGGAGTAATCGATATGATATTAAAATGGTTCAAGAACCTCTTCGGTTCCGGCCTACTGGCAGAAAAAACTTTTGTCGATCAAGCCCAAATTTTCCGGAATGTTTACCTTGCTAATGTTGACGGCAAAAAAGTCCGTGCGGTAGAAGAAATCTTCCCTAATGTTAAACAAACTTTGGTCGCCGAATATCATAATTTTGATACTCCCATATGTGAATATGTCAAGAATATTAAAGTTCCTCCGGAATTGCAGCTGGAATTGCTGGAAGAAGCTACCGGCATGGAGAAAGTATACTGCGAGGTCAATAACACGATGCAGAAAGTAGTGGTAAATGCAGGATTAGATTTCTTCTGGCCGCAATTGACTGCTAAGTTAAGAATCGGAGCAGAATAGATTTATAAGTTTCAAATATTTGTGTTTCTCTATGTACAAAAAGAGGATGGATAGAGTTAGAACTATTCCTGCTTCTCGATCAGGCCAGATTACAGTATTCATGATTCTTGGTTTATTGATCTTGTTTGTTTTCATCTTTGTCTTCAGCTTAAGCGCAGGAGTTAAAAAAGGGCAGCTGCAGGATATCCAGGAAAAAACACTCACCAAGAGTTTCAAAAAGGAAGCATTGCGCATTTTTGTCGAAGACTGCCTGACCGATGAGCTGGAGAATGGATTGATCATCATAGGAAAGCAGGGAAGATTATGGAGCGATCAGCCCGGGGGAACAAGGAATTTTGAAGAAGGGATTTCCGGAGTATATTTCGGCAATGACCGGGTTTTTTATGGGGCAATAAGAGATCCTTATCTGGAATATGAAAATGCTTATCCCTGCAGCAATGAATCCAGCCCGGAAGAATTCTGTAAGTATTCTTATCCTAATACAAAGGTCGGCTTTGGCTCATTGGAATTACGCGCCAGTACCATCCAAAATGATCTACGGAGATATCTGCTGAATAGGACGGTGTGGTGTGTTGCCGAATTTACCAAAGAAAACATATCCAGCAGCGCAGTGCTCGAATCCCAGGAGATCGGTCTTGATCTAAGCATCCATAGCGAAGGTATCGATGTAAAAGTCAACTATCCTTTAAAGTTAAGTTTGGGAAACGAAGAATTTTTCCACCTGTCGCAGTTTGATTTCTTCTATCCTACAAAATTTAAAGCCCTGCTCGATACCGCAGTAAGCTATCCTTTACGGATGGATTGGCAGTATGCGGATTTTAATTATACCAAAAGCACGCTGGAGAACAATAATTTTACCTACGGAAATGAGGCCGAAGTACAAAATGGAAATTGCTTACTTTTCAAAAATTATTTTTTATGCGAGCAGGCTTTGTTTTCTGAGCAGTATGCTTCTTTAGGCGTGGATATGTCCAGACAGTCGCTGCCTAACGGCGATGATCTGTTTGTGTTCAAGTCTTCCAGCGTTTTAAATTCGCCGGAATTGTACACTTACCAATTTGCACGGCAAAATCGGCCCCCTGCGTTAGATTATGTGCATAGGTCAGAATGTCCGGCAGCAGGATATGATTATCTAATTATTAAGGACGATCAGGAATTAGGAATAATTAATTTTACGCTTTCTGCACTTGATCCTGATGAAGACAAGATTAATTATTTTGTCCTTAGCGATGATTTTGGAAATTCAGATGGGCAGAGCTATGTACGTACGCCGGCAGCTGAACGAAAAGAACCATATATTGTTCGCACCTATGCACAAGATGAACATACGGTGCAAGATTGGCAGAATGTCCGGGTACTTGTAGACAGGCCTTTGAAGTTAGGTGTTTCTTTGTTTCTACCTTATAAGTTTATAACTTCAGATGGCCAAGTAAAAGATTACAGCGGGGATAATGGAATATTTCCAGTTGAGGAAACTTATTTAGTATCTAAAGAAGATCCTGTCTTTATAAATATTCAATTTCCAGAAAAATCCTATCTTTCTACTACATTCTATAAGCAACAACCCATAAAACTGCATTATGAAAACAAAGATAAAACAGAAGTATTTGACATCTCTCCGCCCGCTGAGGAAAAAAACTTTTGTTTAAGCCTTCCTGGCATGAAATCAAAAAGTTGCCCTCAATTTTCATTGCAAGGATATGAAGAATATATTAACAAATGGGATGATTTATTAGAGCCTATATCCGATTCTTCTCAAGTTGATATGTCTCATTTCCAAGTTGCTCCAGCCGAAGGTATTTTAAATCTTTCAATTACTGGCAGTTATTGTGCTTTATTTGATAAATCAGAATCAACTGCGGTGAAAATCTTAGTCAATGACTGTGTGCCGCACAGAAATACGGAACATCCTTGGGCATATCCGTATCACGAATATGTTTATGAGCCTGGATTTAATTTTGACACGCAGAAAGGATCATGTATAAAAGATGAGAATGATAAATGTATAAAAAAGCCCATTAATCCCTTTGAAGCAACTCATAGCTGTTGCATTGGCGCAGATCCTAACGATTGGCAGATTGCCGACGCAGATCACCCTAGGCCATGTTACGTCAATCCCGAGCCGGGATGTTATGGTCAAGTTCTACGGAAAGATGCAACTCTTTCAGCTGATGGAGAGTATTCTGCTGAAGATTATTACACCAGTTCTTTTGAGGGATACTTACCAAAACAAGAAGGATATGTGCTGGAAGTGCAGCAGCAATTCTGCAGCGGAGCCAGGGGAAATATCTGTGACGGCAATTTCAAGAATGAACTTAAGGACGAGGCATTGATCTGCGGGATTCCCGGAAAAAACAGTTGCAGTTCCAACATCCATAACAAATGCGCAAATATTTTCGCTTTCGGCTATGTCGGGGAAGGGGCTGAAGCCGGCTGGTGTCATGGAACTTTTGGATGTTCTGAATTCTGCCAAAAACCGGTCGCTTATACTGGATCCACTCCGGATGTAAAAGCTTTCGATATCAATAAAATAGCGAAAGATGAAGAAGCAGTATACGAAGAAGATATCTCCTTCCATTGCGGCTGTACGAAAGCTGGCCAGCTCTGCGACAGCAATTTCAATGGAAAATTCAACGGAGTTTGCTCAGCTGATGGCAGCTGCGATGACAACGCATAAGTATTTCAAATTGTACTAATTGCTTCAAAACCATAAAGCTAATAAACTTCCTTCGATACTATTTTAGTAATGGGTACGGCGACGAGAAGGTTACTGGAAATTTTAGAAGAACAACCAAACCAAGAAGTATGTTTAACTAATCTAGAAAAGAAGCTTGCAGCTGAAAAACTTTTAGGCTTTGGTGTGGAAGCCAAGAGCATTGTCTATCACCTTAATGAAGTGGGTGTTCTAAGTTACGATAGAGATAAGGATGTTGTATCTTACAAAGATCGTGAAAAAGCACTGAATTTTTTAAATAAAGAAATATCCTACTTTAAACTACTCACTTCATCTCCACAATAACGACTTTTTCTCGTCTTCAATACCAAGCAACATTTATAAACCAAAAGAGTTTAGTAAAGTACGAGGACGATGTTTAAAAAAAGAGGCTTATCTTTAGTAGTTTTAGTGTTACTTCTAGCAGTTTTTTCATCATTTTCCGCTCTCGCAGAAACCAGCGGATGTTATGTATATCCAAAAGGCAGCGAAGACGTATATTGTATCCCTGGAGTCTTGGATACAGAAGCTGGGGCAGATTGCAGTCAACATGAAGATTGCAGCCTGGATCAATATTTTGTGGCAGGATCAAGCTGTACCGAATTCAATGAATGTCAGGAAATTACCTGCAGCGTAGATTGCCAGTTACATAGCAAGGGCGTATGCACACAATTAGGCGGAACGGAAGTTCCTCAGGATCAATTTTCTTACTGGTGTTCACCTGGCTGTTGTAAAGTTGATACTTTCTGTAGTTTCAATCTGAACAAATACCAGTGTGAGAAAGAAGCGATAAATCGCGGGGTTCCGCTTTCAAATATAGTGTATGATAACAGCTTAGGGATGAGTACGGCAAAATGTAATCAGCTTTATTGCGGTGTCCAGATAACTCCTGGAAGTTTGACTGGATCAGTTACCGATCAGGACAATATGCCTATTTCAAATATCGATGTCTCTTTAGAAGGGACCGCACAGAAAACTGCCACCAATGCAGAAGGAGCATATTCTTTCCCTTCCCTCAATCCCGGCACCTATTTAGTGAAAGCATCGGCAGCCGGATATCTTCCTTCTACCTTTGAGCTTATTTTGCAGTCGGGACAACAGGCGGTCAAGAACATAGTTTTAACTAAATCTACCGGAACAGGATCGATAAAAGGAACGGTTAAAAGTGTCGCTCAAACCTCCATCCCCAGCGCTACTATCTCATGGGCCGGACCAAGCAGCGGCCAGATTGTCAGCAATGCAGATGGCGGATATATCATTTCAAATCTTGTTCCCGGCTCTTACACCGTCACCGCCAGCAAAATAGGATATCAACTATTACAAAAAGCAGTTATGGTGAGCGAAGGAGTTTCCCCTTTAGATTTTGAATTAGTCAGCACCGCATTCCAGGGAGTTAAAGGAAAAACCTACCTCGATACAAATAATAATAAAAAAATAGATGTGGGCGCAGATTTGCTAATTTTCGGCGCCAAAATTTATGTTGATGGAATATTCAAAGGTCTCTCTAAGCATCCTGATGGAAGTTATGAATTTCAGCTTGGGGCAGGAGAGCATAAGATTACCGCATCATATCAAGATTATAACAGCGACCCTCTACAAATAATCATCGTTGAAGGTTCAGGCTCCACGGAAAATATTCTCTTATCAAAATACATCGGTGAATGCAGTTTTGGCAACCCACCTAAAGACGTTGCTAAATTTTCCGCAAGCCATGTTCGCGGAAAAGAGGAAGTTCTTCTGGAATGGGTAAAGCCATGCCCGGAAGTATTGAATTACCAGATCACCAAATATGAAGGCATAGTTCAAGTAGATCAATTTACAAGATCTGCTGCCGAATATTCCAAGCTTGATGCTGATGTTGAATGGGGCAAAACCTACAAGTATGAGATCATTGCCACTTATGACGGCGGCCTTCAGTCTAATAAACCAGCTATCACTTTCATAACTTTGGGCGATAAAGCCTGTGAGGGGAGATATTACGAAGCATCGGGCTGGGATTTGTTCTGCACTGCCGGAGTTGCAGTAGAACGTAAAAAAATATGGTCTTGTGATGAACAGAATAAGTTGGTAGTCTCTCAGGATTGTTCTATAAACGATGGCAATGGAGAAATTTATTTCTGTTCAGAAGTGGGCCAGCATAATGCTATATGTAAAGATGCCGGAGTATGTAGTATAGGCGCCGGCCAATTCGGCTTGTATTACTCCCGCAATGAATGTTATAACCCCGGCACAGGAACCGCTCCTGAAGAAGCCGGCGCTGCCGCATACTGTTATTACGATTCTACTGATACAACTATCGTAAATAGCTGCAACCGCTGTGATACGGTAACCAGCTGTTTCGATTACAAAAGTAAAGATGCATGCTCAGTGAATAATTGCTTGGGCATAGACTGTGAATGGACTGATAGCGCTGAAAAAACTCCCTTGCTCGATTATAGTAATCTGTTCAAAGGCTTGGATATCCCTACGACCGTAACGCCGGAAACCGGAGCAGGATATTGTGTTGAGAAGGATTATGATGAAGACGATCGTTGTTCACTCTGCGGTCCAGAAGGAGGTTTGTATGAAAATTATTTCTGTACGGATAAAGTATGTTCATCTCTTGGTGCATGTTTCTCCAATTCCATTACGCAAGGTGCAGCTTTAAGTTATTGCGCTTCCTGCGGCGATGAACCGACCGGCCAGACCAATTGTTATACCTACCAGTTTGAAAGCGAATGTACTGGAGGGCAGAATCTGGAAAAGAATGATCGTCAGGAGATCAGCCTTTCAAAGGATCAATGCGATTGGGGAAGATGCATCTGGAGTGGCATATCTGGCGGAGCGGGCAGTTGTGTAAAGGACGGCGACGGCAATCTTAATGACGATTGCGCTGTGTTCAGCAACGCCGGCGAACAAGCTGCCTGCGAAGTAGATAACAGCGCTCCAACCACTAAGTTAGTCTTAGCCGGCGCTAATGTGCTTTCCTTGACTAAATCAAATCTCACCTTCCAAGCTAAAGATAAAGAAAGTCCATTGGGAGTGATCGGATACTGCTTGACCAGCGCTGCACCAGGAAGCTCAACGATATGCACTTCTTTCAGCGAAAAGGCATATCCTGGAAAATTAAAAGATGAAACAGTAGTAGTGAATGTCCTCAATTTCTTGCAGGAAAAAGTTCCTGGGCAAACCTATGCCTTGAAGTTTTATTCAAAAGACAAATATTTCAACCAGGAAGACGTGCAGACGGCATTTGTGTACATCGACAATTTGCCGCCTCAGTTTGAAATAAATCAGGAAATAGCGACAGCCGGAGACAAAACTACTTTGTCGGTATACCTTGATGGTACAAATGAGCCGATGCAGTGTACATTCACCTTGAAACAAGTCCTGCCTGCCGGAGGAGAGAAAAATATTGTAGTCGACAGGACTAAACAGCAGAAAGAAGCAGTTTTCAAAGATTTAGAAGGCATAAAACACGAACTTACTGTAACCTGCGAAGATAACCAGGGAAATATAAACATCAAGCAGAAAGCCTATACTTTCGACCTGGAAGAGAAGATTGATGTAGTAACACCAAAACCATATGGCGCGGTAGCTTCTAACAATATTCAGTTTGAAATAGAGACCACCATAGGTGCAAGCTGCGGTTTATATCTTTCCGCGACCAATGAAAAAGTTGCCGATTTTATCAGCGATGAGAACGGCAAGCAGCATCAGACCGATCCGGTTCCTGGATTTGTGGAACGTGAATATGCCGGCGAATATAAAGTCATTTGTAATGATCTTTTAAGTTCAGGATCATTTGAAGAATATCTGCAATTCAAAGTTGATTTCACCGCTCCAACCACCCAGATAGTCTTACAAGAAGGAACAAGGACAGTAACTCCGCAAGGTTACGGCTGGGAAGAATTTTTCATCAATTCGACGCAGATATCTTTCGAATGCGATAATGACGGCTTTGAATGCGTAAGCACTTTTTATTGTTTAGGCGATGGTTGCGAGTCGATCAACAATCCTAATTATAAGGAATTCGGCCAAGTCATTACCTTAAACAAAAACAGTCTGATTTGCTACTATTCAACTGACCTGGCAAATAATCCAGTATATCAGCCTAACTGTGGTATGATAAGAGTGGAAGGTTATGGAGTGACATTAGAGAAGCCGTCCATGTACTGGTATCATGACCAGAAGTGGGGAGTGAGCAACCAACCAATATTCCCGCTGCAATTCTTCACCCGAGTCCCGACGGTAGAATGTAAATTCGATTTCGCTCCAGGATTTAACTATGGCACCATGCCCGCACATAAAGTCCTGAAACCTAATGCAGAAGGTAAGTATGTAATAGAAAATTTCCCCGAAAGTGCGTTTTCTGAATATTCACAAAATGGCGGCGTAAAATCATTGTATATACAATGCCTGGACTGGGAAAATAAACTCGGTCCCGAACAGATGGTCGCTCTTGAGTATGACCCAACTAAACCAGAGATCACCAGCGCTTCTGCCAGCCCCAGCTTTATCGGGGAAGGGATAACTACTACCTTGATTGTAGACACTGACGACAAGACTATCTGCAGATTCAGCGATGATTCTGATGGAGCAGGAAGCGATGAATTTGATACTATGGAATTTTCCTTCCCCGGTCTTGAACTGGATCAATTAGATACTAATCATCAAACTATTTTCAATATTAATTTTCAAGGAGCAAAAAAAGATTATGTGCTGGGAGTGGTTTGTAAAAATGGTGCAGGCGACGTATCAGAATTGGCTGAGATAAAGTTCGCTGTCGATTACAGCGCCTTAGGCGCTATCAATAAAATTACTCCGAGCGGATATATCCAGCAGAAAAATGTGACTTTGGTAGTAGAGACTACCAAGAAAGCGCTATGCGAATATAAGCAAGGCTTGGAATACCTGCCTTTCCCAAGCGGAATAGGTACTGTGCATAGCACTGCCCTGAGCGGCCTGGAAGAAAAAAAATATATCATGCCTGTCCGTTGTAAGATGGAAGATCATCTGGTAGAAGCCAGCGCCATATTTACGGTTGACCAGACTCCGCCGCGTATCTCTTACGTAAACGACGGGACCGCCACTTGCGGCGGAGATACCATGTCAGTCATGGTAAGCACCAACGAAAATAATATCAGCACTTATTATTATGAAGTGTACGATCTTGGAGTATCAGGATCTTCAATCAGCTCTGCGGGCAGTTCTCTTTCAACTTTACAGAATGCAAGTACAATCAGTAATGGAAGCACGACAGGCGTTTCTTCAAGTTTAGGTTCACTTGGAACTTCTTTAGGAACATTGATGTTTGGCGCATCAGTAGGGCCAGATATGCCCTTTGCCGTTCCAACCGCAAGCATGCAGGAAGGACACAAATATAAATTAAAAGTAGCAGCTACCGACGCAGCAGGAAATGTCGGAAGCTTTGGAGATAGCGACGGATTTACAGTCACTTCTTCAGATTTTGCCTCTTGCGCAAGTGATGAAGGCGCTCCTGCCGTCGTCGTGCTGATAAATGATTCTTTACCTGAAAGCTGCACATCTACCCCAGTAGAACTGCAATGCGCGGATGCAAATGGATGCAGCATAATGCAAGGGAAAGCGGCTTCGGCTAACCTTTGCTCGGCTACTCAGCCTTACAACGGGCAAAAGATTCTCTTCGATAAATCCGGATGGGTATGTTATGCAGTAAAAGACAACATGGGCAATAATTACACCGGTTCGCAGAGGATAACTTTGTTAGATGCCGATGGCGATAAAATTTTGGACAGCTGTGATCAATGTTCCGGCACCGCAGCAGGAAAAGTAGTTGACGAGATGGGCTGTGCCAGCGGACAGATACCATTATCTGAACGCAAGAAAGATGCTGATAAAGATGGATTGCCGGACATGTGGGAGAAATTGTATGATGAAGAAGTATGCCGCTTAGATCATGTAAGTTCTGATTCTGACGGCGATAAAATAAGTGACACTTTAGAGGATTATGATAAAGATGGTTATACTAATTACGAAGAATATTCAAAAGAATTCAACCCCTGCATAGCAGAACCAGGTAAAGTCGGCGTAAGTGTCACCGCGGTAGAGAAACCTGCGGCGACAACATTAGATATCATCGCGTGGGCCTTCCTGATCTTAGGATTATTGATGGTGTTAGGCGGGGCAGGATATTTAGTTTATTATTATACTTCACCTGGTGCAAGGCGCACCGGAGTTACAGCAGCACGAACGATCGGGACTGCCAGGCCTACCATAAGGCCAGCAGTCGCGCACGGAACCGCTCCAACCTTCCAACCACAAAAAATATTACATTCCTGGGCAGAAAAATTAGCATCTCTCCGAAAGTCCCGCGAAGAACGTGCTAAAATGCGTGCTCGACGGGAAGTGTTTGGAGAATTTGGAAAGCAATCGGCACAGATTCCTCACCTGGAGCCGTTGCTGCGCACTCCGGCAAAAGATCACATAAACAAGATAAGCACTTTAGCGCAGAAATATGCAGAACATAAAGAAGAGATCAAGCCTGGTCTTCGGCAGGAAGAGAAAGGGATCTTTGCAAAGCTGGAAAATATCGCAAAACAAGCGGAAAAGAAAGATATCAGTGAAGTTGTAGGCAAAGGGGAAGCAAAAGATATCTTTGAAAAACTAAAAAAGATAAGCAAAAAAAGAAAAGAGTAAAACAAACAGAAAGTATTAGAAAATTAATATTATCAGATCAATATTTGAGGATCAACATTTGAAGATCATTAAACATGAAGAATTGTTAAGTATATGGGAATTGCAGGTGAGAATTTAACTGATAGCTTTTAAAGATAAAAAAGGGATAGGGGTAGGGCAGGTCTTTGTCTTCATCATAGCTGCAATAACCTTTGCAGTAATCTTGATTTTTGGATATCGCGCCATAACCGGATTTTTGAAAAGCGGGGAAGATGTAGCTTTTGTGCAGTTCAAAACCGGATTAGAAAGTGATATTAAAAAAATATATACAGAATTTGGTTCGGTACGCGTGGAAAGGTATTCTACTCCCTTGACATACAGCCAGGCATGTTTTGTGGATCTCGATGCACCATATGATCCAGATCTATGCCCATTTGATCCAGTTGCCTGCAGCGTCTGGCAGATAGCTTCTTCTGCCGAAGGAGGATATGGCCGGGTCGATGAAAATGTCTTTCTAACTCCTCCTGCTCCAGTCAAGATAAAAGCGTATCGGATCAGCATAGAAGATAAGGATGGAAAGGATTTCTTATGCATACCTATCAAGCAGGGATCTTTTGGCGTGGTGATGGAAGGAAGAGGAGACAAGACCCTGCTCTCTGAAATTCCTTCTGAAGGCTGAGATCGGTATGGCATATGGAAAGTCAAGTCACTCCGTTCGTGACTTCCCTCAAGGGAAGAAAGCTCAGATGGAAGTTACATTTAATTGGGTGTATATCCTGATCGCCGGAACGGTGATCTTGCTGTTCTTTGTGGGTTTAGTAACACGGCAGAAAACAATTTCAGAAGAACGGCTTTCCGGCGAAGTTGTGGACGTGATGAGTTCTATCCTTGTCGGTGCCGGGGTTTCGGAAAAGACCAAGAATTTTATTGATGCCAGCGGCTTAGCCGACTATACTTTATACTTTCAATGCGTAGATGGGGTAAGTGAGTTTGGGATTAAAGATCAGCCAGCACGTACCCAAAATTCCATAGATCCGTTATTTGCACCCAAGGAGATAATGAGTTCACGGATCGTGACCTGGAGCCTGCCGTATGCGATGCCGTTTAAGGTCATGGATTTTTTATTCGTCATCCCGTCGACCATCAAATATTATATTATGGGGAACGATGCTGAATTTGTGAAGGAGTTCCTGAATTCAACTGAAGGCATAGAACGGGTGTATGTTTCAGGATTGTCGCAGATCGAGCCGGAAGAGAATTTACAAGTGCGGATCATCGATACCAGCGGCACGGTCATTCCTGGATCTAGCGTGCCTGCACAACTGCAGCAGTTTGAAGACGAAGAAGTCAGCGCGGTGGCATTTACCGGAGCAAATCAGGTTGATTTCTATCAAAAAGAAGGATTGAGCTGGCAGAAATTGAATTCAAAAGCGGTGCGCGTGATTTCCTTGCCGGGAGAAAGAGATGCGGCTAAATATGCAGCCATCTTTGCCAATGATGATGAGATGTATTGGTGTAACATGGGCAAGGCATTTCGACGGATGGAATTATTGACAAAAGTGTATGGCGGGGAGGAGATAGCTTTCGGAGAAGCAGGCGGAAAGATAGGAGAACTGATAACTTCATATAAATCGGATGGCTCTAGCGAATGCATGGGAAATCTAGAGCAGTATAATGATAATGCGCTGGATGCATTGACCAGATTATCGCACGCCTCCACGGCCTGCAGACTTGATCCGGGAGCTTGTGTGGATCTGATCGATGCTGCAGACCAGCTCAAGAACATCAACGATAAGTTGCGGATATCATGCAGTGTTTCATTGTACTGAATCGGATAGAATAAAAAAAATAGGGCCTAACAAATAAGATTCAAGATATCAAGAGATAGCAGGGAGAAAGCATAGATGGTAAAAATGAAAAATAGAATGACTCGGAGAATGGCGCGTAAAGGACAGCTGCAGATGACTGAAACTATCGCTATTCTTTTCATATTTTTTATCCTGCTATTATTCGGAGTGATCTTTTATTTTCGCTATCAGAAGATCGCATTTCAGGAGAAGCAAGAAGAATTGTTGGCGGCGCGGGCGATGGAAAGCACCTTAAAAACATTGTTCATGCCAGAATTGATCTGCAGCCGCGGCGAGGCAGAGCCGGAAGACAATTGTTTCGATGTCTTAAAACTGAATGCTACTAAGAAGACCATGCAGCAGCATCTTGATGAATATTATTTTGAGATATTTTCCTATGCGACAATCGAGGTGCAGGAGACCTATCCTGAAAACAAGATCTGGTTATTATATGATAAACCTAAGCCTGAATTTACCCGTAAAGAACCGACTTTTTTTGTGGTAACTTTACGTGATGAATTAGCCGGCATCAATCAGCCAAAATATGGGTTTGGCTACGTTTCGGTGACGGTGTATTCATGATCAATAACCCGGATTGCAAAGGTATGATGATTAATCAGGGGATTATATAGGGATCAAATGAGAGATGACCTTACAAAAATGAGTATACTAAAATGAGAAGAATGAGAAAAGATGTCCGAGGACAGATGGAAGTGATAGGTTTGGTGGTGATTGTCATATTGATTGCGTTAGGTATGCTGTTTATGGCTACCTTTGCATTGAAATCCGAACCGCAAAAGAAAATATTTACCCGTAAAGGATTGGCATATAGCACCATGAGCGCAATGATGAAAACTACAATAAGCGAGGAAGCAGCCTGTTATTCTTTAAGCCAGGGGGCGCCAAAAATAGGAGGAGATATCATTGAAGATTGCGCCAAGTATAAAGATGTAGATATATCCATATACCAATGTATAGGGCCCACATCGGGGAAGACGTTGCATAGCTGTGATTTTTTACATGAGATGATCGCATATTCCTTGCAAAATACTTTAGGAAGCTGGAATAAGAATTATGAATTCCATTCTCAATTGATCACATTCAAGGGGGAAGAGGCAGTAGACATCATTGAGCCGATCGTATCAGGAGGATGCCCAAAATGGAAAGAACGGGACAGTTCCGGGCTGTTTCCGATAAATACAGAGGCCGGTTTAGTCGAGAATAGCCTTTATTTATGCGATTGATTGGGCGGCGAGATTTTTATTTCTTTTAATAAATGAGATTCAGGAAAGCCTCTCTTGACAATATTTATAAATCAGTCTCTTCTGAGTATTAGTAGGGTATCGTCTTATTAAGGGTGCACAAAAATGAAAACAATTCAATTATATCAAAAGAAATATCAAAATCAGCCTGTAGAAGGGAAAGAATTTGAAGTCTTAGAACCTTTCGGTTTAGAAAAAGCACTTCGCCAGTGTCAAGATGTAGGTTACAAACCACTATTTGTACCACAGCTTGCCGATGCACGTATCGCTTCACCAAAAAAAGCCCGTGTTTGGAATAACTGGTACAGTACCACAAGTCTGCGAGTGACCGGCAGAAGTAAAGGGAATAAGCTAGTTGTGGTCTATGCGCATGTACCTAACTACTTTTCAAATCCAGATAATATCGCCAAAGCTGTTAGATCTGTAGAAGATTTAATATATTATCGCACTGGAACCGGTGGAAGAATACCTGAAAAAGAAGTCCATAGACTACTCAAATTAGAAGACGACGAGAATGTCTTCGTGATTGATTATAATAAATTAAGGAATTCCTCTTCTGGTGTTATTGACGTTTCAGAAGCGTTGGAACATCCACAAACAGTTCCATTCCTGGGCGGACAAGCGCGGGCAGAACAATATCTTCAACAATATAAAAAAGTGAGAGGGAATACGATTGGAATACGGCATTTTGATGATTTAGGCGAGGAATTTTTGGGTCATTTACTCTTCTTTGGCAATAATAATAAGAATGCCCTGAATGACAATTGTCTTTTCATCGGCGGCCGGTTTGTCGGGGTAGCGCAAGAAATGCAGCAAAGTCTCCCTAAAACACACAAAAGGAAATAGAAGACCGGAAAATCTAATCCTTCCGGATGAAAATTACATCAAATAGCCAGAAAGCCGGATTCTTTAGCCTGCGTATGGATGGCCTAAGCGACTTTTTCTATCAAATCTTCCTTAGTAACATTTATATACATATTTTCTTTCTTGATTCAAAGGAAATAGCGAGTGCTATAGTTATCAAAACTAGCGTAGAAGTATAAGAAGGATAAGAAGGATACGCCCTTCTGGTCTCTTTAAGATTACAGAGCGTTAAAAAAGAGGTGTGAGAATGATATTTTCAAAAAAAGGGCAGGGATTGCCGATAAACGTTATTATTGTTGCTGCTTTAGCATTGATTGTTCTGGTTGTTTTAGTGGTAATATTTACCCAGCAGACAGGTCAATTTTCCCAAAAGGTCAGCGAAGGCACCAAAACGGAATTATTCAAGATGCGCATTTTCTATGGCCAATGCAGGCCAGGTGAATCTTTTGAGAATACCTTCATGGGCCAGTATGATGGCTCCGCTTCCGATGAGGAACGGGATTCCGCGCGATCAAGTTTCAGAGACGAAATTGACAGATGTAACGAATTCAGCGACAGCAAGGAATCATGTGGGTCAGGATCAGGTTGCGTCTGGCAAAGTTGAATAAGCTGAGCAGAATACCAGCAAGCGGCAGGCTAGGAGATTGACGATGACAAAAAAAGGCAGTGCGGACATGTGGTGGATTATCGCGGGAGCATTATTAGTTTTAGTTGTGGTAGTGGTATTGCTTACTTTTTTCAGCCGCGGTACGCAGAAAGCGGAAGCAGGCTTGTCAGCATGTGAAACGACTGGTGGTAAATGTGTCGAGGCAGGAACTTGCCGCGACGTTGAAAAAGGAACACCTTCACCGTTGTTTGAATGCGGGGAAGATGAGGAATGCTGTTTAGGTATTAAAAAGGCTGTAGCATAAATTAGCATGGACTGGCACAAAAAAGCGATGCAGAATGAAACGATGGCGCTGATCGTCATCATCATTCTTGCCCTGTTGCTGTTTGGTATTATAGTATACGGATTGCAAAAGAAATTTGCACCGTTATCACCATGAATGGTGGATAAATTGGCATGGCATCACAAAGAGGAGCTACGGAACTTGAATACATCGTGTGGATCATCATTCTCTTAGTTTTTTTGTTCGCAGCCGGGATGCTTTATTTTGTGCTTAAAGGAGAAGGAGCGGGGTTGTTGGATAGATTCTTCAACCTATTTTGACCATGGGGACAGTTTCTAAAGTTTTTATGTTTCTGATACCCTTAGTGGTTTTAGTGGTGGTGCTGGCTATATTATTCAGGCCGGAAGAAGGGCTTTTTGATAAAGTGAAAGGATTGATCTTAGGTGCAAAAGATATCCTTCCCACAGTTTCTGTCGGTCTGGAAGAACAGAAAGCGGAAGTAACTGTCCCCGACATACATGAAGCAGAGATATTGGAACTTGGGAATACTCTCCAAGGGATGCTTGGCTCCGGAAAAGAGAATTGCTTCGCCAATTACGGCGGAGTTTCTGAAATTGGAGAGGCTGCAACTTCCCTGAGGTTTGAATTACGGGGGGATAAAACTCTTTTAACCGTCTACGGAGGAGCCGGAGGAAAACAGGTCATCACCAAACTATCTGTTGATTTTCCCGGCATGAAGCCGTGCGTTATCGCTGGAGCTGGCGGCGTGAGCGAAAACTTTTTTAAGCATTTCATCGAAGGCGAAAAACTGACTTATCCTTATTTCTCTCCGGTTAATTCATTAGCGCTGCTTTCCAGCAGCAATGATATCAACATTCCAGATATTAATCTTGTAAATGACTTAGAAGAAAATGGATGGCTGTTCACTCCCGACGGGAAACATATATGTTTCTTTCCGACTAATACGGTTGCCGATTATGATGACGAAGGCATAGATAATGATTATTTTACCATAGCAGAGGAGAATTCCATACAAAATAGGATCAATGCTGGAAAATTACAACGATGCAGCTGAACAAGAAATTGAACCTGAAACTTAACATGAAATCAAAAAAAGGGCTGGGGATGGAGTTTATTATAACTGCTTCGTTATTACTGATCTCATTCTTCTTGATCGCCGGTCTTTTGGGACAATTCGCTTCTAAGACTACCAATCTGGAAGCTGAACTGCTGTGCCAGACTTCCATCGCCCAGCGGGCCAGGACGGCGGTACAGGTCGGTGAAAATTCCGGATTTGAATTAAAATTAGCGCCTTCTTTATGCCGGACTATCGATGCAAAAGTTTCAGGGTCACGCGAACAAGTTCTGAGAGCAGTTTCTGATAAAATGGCGCGCTGCTGGTGGATGTTCAATGAAGGCAGATATGATGAGATCTTAGACAGTTTCAGCAGTGATGGTTATCTGAGAGCAATGTCAGTGGAAGGTTTGGGCAGAAATGATTGTTTTAATTGCTATTCGATATTGGTAGATCAAAAAGAGATACCTGGCGGCCCCATAGAAGCAGCAGAAATAAATGATTATCTGCGCACTAACACCTATGCTAAAGTAAACAAAACATATTTAGATTATATCCAAGGATATGGCGGTCCGGGAAGAGTGGTGTTTGCGGTCCCGGAAATTTTGCCTCAGCATGGTTATACTATCTCCATGATGCCTAAAAATAAGGAGCAGAGCACGTTCTGGACCAACGTGGCTTTAGGAACAGTAGCCGGAATCCTGTTTCCTCCGGCTGGAGTGCCGTTCATTTTAGGAGGGGTAGCCCAAGGATTAACAGCTGAAGTAAGAGAAGCTTATTCAACTGATCCGGCTTATGTCAATAATGTGCAAAAAGCGTATAGTGAAAGAGAGGTCAGTTCCATTTATTTCGGCACTTTGGAAACCGGGCAGGAATTATGCGGAGGAGAGGACATTGCCGAAAAATAGTGATAACACAAATAGGGGTAACATGAGAGGATGCAATTTATGAAAATTACAAACATTACAAAAATTACAAAAATTACAAAAAAAGGAGTGAGCCCGATAGGTCTTTTGGGAGAGATAGTCATTGTTTTAGCAGTGATAATCATACTTTTAGCGATAGTGATCGTCCCAAGATTTTTTCAGCAGAGCGAGATTGTCAGCGGCCAAATCGGCGGAATTCAAGGGGATGCTGACAAGGACAGTATCCGTAATTTCTTTGATAAGTGCCCCTGTACATTCGGCGATTCTCTTTACGAAGGATGTCCGGCGGCGTTTACTGAAGAACAAAAACAAACTGATGTTAAGAAGTACAATAGTGAACCTCCCTGCGGAATAACTGGAGAAGTTAAAATCGGGGCAACGGCCGATGAGCAGACCGGTCAAAAAACAAGCACTGAACAAAAAACTGAGCCGGCCGCTTTCAAGCAGTATCAATCTGTCGAAATATTTGGCGGAGATGATTTAGGTGCGGATCCGCAAGACGGTGACATAAAACAGGCTTGTGCCGGTTGGGTCGGACTTAACTGCCCTTCAGAAGATAATGATTGTGATGACAAATTTAATCTTAAGCCTCTCACCGAAGGATGTTGGATCATGGCCAGCGAAGATGACGATACCGACTCCAATGATTGCGGACAGGCCATGGCCGATGACGGAACTAGCATTTCATTAGGATCCAATAAAGATCTTAACGTTGATCTCACTAATGATTATCAATCTAAGACTGATGAAAATGAACCAAAAAATCTTTTCTCCTGGAAATGGAAATCTAAGACTGATTACGGCTCATTGATATGCAGCAAAGGATTTTGGTACGGCTGTAAAGAAGCAAATGAAGGAAGGGTTTTAGATGCAGCCGGAAAAATCTACAGGTGCGTAGGAAGCGAATGGGCGCGCATGGATTAAAACACGGGCTATATCATAAGGTTAGATCATGATGCGGAAAATAAATTCAAAAAAAGTTAAAGAAAATTGGAACAGTAATGGTCTGAATCTCTTACCTAAAGAAAAGAAAGGGATAATGATGCAGTTTCTGGTTTCATTAATCTTGGCCCTCATGATTTTCATTCCTGCCTGTTATCTTGTTTCAGGCATCTTTAGGACCAGCGAACAGGCGCAGGATAATTTTTCTGAATTTGCGAAAGAATTAGCCGCCTTTTATGAGCGCGGGCAGATCGGGGAACAAAAGAGCATCTTGCTGGTCATGGACGAAGCGACAGCCATGGTCTATTTTCAAAAAGCCACGCAGAAAGTACAGGTTGAAGTCGATGCAAAGCTGCCTAACAACGATTATTCTATCGATCTGCTGAAGCCTGGCCAGTGTGATGACGCTAAGAATTGCTTATGTCTTTTCCGGGACACGGAGTTTGATACTGCCCTTTTTGAAACAGTAAGTGTTGCAGATCTCGAGATCAAAGGAAAAATCACAGTTATCCCCAAAAAAGTGGTATGCGCCGATCTTGATTATGACCTGGCCGTCGAATCTTGCAGTATCGGCGAAGGAACATTGGTGAATTCATATACTTGCTCTGACGGGTTCATGATCGAACGAAATTTAGCTAAGCAATCAAAGGCAGTATTCAGTTACTATGAAATAAACAGAAGGACGGTATTGTATTTTAGTAAAGAGAATGGAAATACTATTAAATTAGTCGGAGATTATGGTGGAATGGATGAATAAGGTGATGGGCAAGAGCACAGATAAGAACACGGATAAGAGCATGGATAAGAAAGGAATCACTACCCTGATGATGATCCTGGAAATCATTATCATTCTCGTTTCCGCCGGTCTGATCTTTAGCCTGGCTTACAAATTTTCCAGTTCTGAGACCACTAACAAAATTATCCTCGCTGATGACATTAAAATGATGGTTGATACATTGGTAGGGACACCAGGAGAAGCAATGGTGAAATATCCGGAACCGGTTTCTAAATATACCTTTATCTTAAGCTCCGGCACCATAACTGTTTTTATCAAGGGAGAAGGGGAGCAACAGAAAATTGTGCGTCACTTTTCACTTCCTGAAGGATACCAGGCTTTTGGAACGCTTGAAGATAAAGATAACTTGTGTTTAGAGAAGGAACAGCAGAAGATCGTATTGCGGGAATGTGCGGCAGCAGTAACTGCTGCTGAAAAGTCGGAGAAATAAACATGGGCGAAGATGATATATTTGATTTGACCAGGAAACAGATTTACTGGGGCATCGCTGCGTTTATGGTAGTTGTCGCCGCGATGATGCTGATGTTTGTGCTTCTGCCGCAATATAAAGCGTCGTTGGTGGAGATTCCTCCTGAACTGCGCGCGGAACTTATCAGCCTGCGATTTGTCAACACTCCGGAATGTTTTACTTATCAAGATCCAGCTAGCGGAAGGATCTTCGCCGGGGTCATAGATCTACAAAAATTTACGCAAGAGCGGATGGATAAATGTTATCGCACCGAGCCGGAGAAAGGGTTTCAAGATTTTAATTTTGCCCTGGAGTTAGAAAAATACACTCCTTCATTGGACGGAAATAAAAAATTACTCACTTCAAATAATTTTTTTAACAAAGTTGATTTTACTTTGTATAAGCAGGTGCTGGTGCGCAACGGCGATAGATTTGAACCCACAAGACTGGTCATACATGTTCAGGTGAGGGTCTAACATGGCGGGATCATCAATCATGGGCAAAAAAGGGCTGATGGATGATTTTACAGATCTGCTTTCCTTCGTATTGATACTTTCAATGCTGGGATTTTTTGCGGTGGCAGTTTTACGTACGGATGCCAGCGACAAGTCTGAGCAGACTTTAGATAAGATAGTTTCCCTGCACGGCCAGGAAGAGCTGCTGAATCTGGTCAATTCACCGTCTTCACTCAATAATAAAGAGGTATCTATGAAAGATGTCATAATTTTGGCGGCCAATACTAACGATGAGGCTTTTTTCACAGAAAAGATGCAAACCTATTTTGAACAAGAGCAATTAGACGGAGGGATAGCAGTATACGATTCTGTATCTTACGGAAAGGAAGAGGAGCCAGAACCATTATTATCATTTAACAATGTGGCCTTTCTGGGCGACGAGAAGGGCGCTTTATATCTTACCAATGTTCATGGCGAAGGAAATAAGAAACTCCTAGTGGTAAAGCTATTTGGGTAAAATTGAGATATTTGGATAAAATGATACAAGAAGATGAAAAAAAAGACGGAAAAAGTATTTTCCCTAATTTATTAATCCTGCCTAAGCGATCAAAAAAAGGCGCGTTATTTCACTGGATCGGGATAGTGGTAATATTTGCTTTAGCTTTTGCGGTGCTCTCTCCAACAGAATTTGGAGTAAAATCTAAAGGGACCTGGCAGTTAGATTTCTTGCATAATGATTTCATAGAAGCAGAGAAGCAGTTGACAGGCCGGGATCAGCTGGCCTTAGAGATGGGAAGGCAGACAGTTCTGTCTTTGGCGTCAAAGGGCGGATTTACAGATACGCCTTCTTGCGGTTCTTTAGAAGGAGCTACATACTGGAATGAAGGCACCGATTTTTGTTTCCTTAATGTAGATAAAGAAGTCAATGAGCAGTTTAATTTATTGTACAAAAAGTATGATAAGAACGCCAGTTTTACTCTCTCCCGCCAGGGTGAAGAATTGATAGGCAAAAGAGATACAGAAATTATCTTGGGACAGAAGGGCGCTCAATATTATAGCATCAATTCTGGATTTAGGGTTAAGATAGATTATGATTTTGATGAATATTTTACATTACAAGATGAAGCGAAGAAGTTAGTGGACGAATGTAAATCCGCATCGCAGCTGCAGGACTGTCTGGATAAAGTTAAACCATCTTATTGGAAATTTGGCAGATGTGAAAATGAACTGTTTTTGGAAACAGGACGGAAAGTTGCATTTTGTGTAAAAAGCCCGCAGGAATATGCCGTGTTTGAGAACGGGAAATTTGTGCAGGTGCAATACGGGTTAGGATTGGATTTTAGTATGGGTTAGAGTTGAGAAATATCGCTGCCTGGGCGGCGGCGTTCTTTAGTTATATCCTGCAGCCTATAAATAGTTATAAATCATTTTTATCTACCCTTCTTATTCAGGGGTGGTCATATGTATAAGGTTCCTTTAGCAGAAATCAAACAGAAAATTCTGGCCAGCGGCAAGG
>CAYIZT010000006.1:0-30735 GCA_964368095.1 uncultured Methanosarcinales archaeon | reverse complement strand
TCTCGACTGCGACAACGATCATTTCTCCATAATCGACCGTGCCCGTGGAGTATACGAGGTTAGCGCCGCAAAAGAAGTATCAAACATCGCTATACCAGAAATGAAAATCTCTCCTGCGTCAGTTGTTCAGCACGATAATTCTAAACAAGCAGGTCAAACTGGGTATAAACCAACCGATTTAGCATATGCCAGAAGATTATTGGACGGCCTTCCCAGCGGAACAGTTATGGACTGGGAAAAAGCTACTGCTTCTAAATAAAAGAATTGTTTAAATCAAATAAGCAGAAATCTCCAAGTAAGGGATGTTTTTACTACAACGACCGGGACAGCTAGTGAACTCGATGCTAACCAAATTCAGGACAAAGTGGTTTATGACGTATCTGATACTACTTTTGCTTAATAACAATCTTTAAAAAGGAAATATTTCGCATCTTTTACAGGTGAGGAAAATGGGTCGATCTTTAAGTGTATGTTTATTATTGGTGATGGTGTTATTTATGTCCGTCTCGGTTGTTGCAGATGGAACAGTGTCGTTGGATGCCGTGCCGGCTTCCGGGAAAGCGCCTTTAGAAGTTTTATTCAATCCGGTCTCTTCGGAAGAAATTTTGTCTGTCTCATGGGATTTTGATGGTGACGGAGCCGAAGACAGCACTGAGATCTCACCTACTTATGTTTATGTCGCAGGAAAGTATAACGCTTCAGCAAAAGTGACCACGGCCAGCGGGAGCACTGCCGCTTCTGTTACCATAACTGCGGATGATCCTTTTACTGTCTCTGCTATGGCGGTGCCTTCATCAGGGATCGTCCCGTTGAATGTCAAATTTACGGCCAGCGTTTCAGGGATTTCAGACAATAAGCAACTGATCTTTTCTTGGGATTTTAATGGAGATGGAACGATTGATAGCGTCGAACAAAATCCCAGCTATACTTTTGAGAATGTCGGAGATAAGGTCGTAATCCTGAAAGTCACTGATTCTGCTTCTTCTTTTTCAGGAAGCGAAGTGACTAAAAAGATCCCTATCACTGTAAGCTCTTACGATTCAAAAATAAGCCTCGCTTCGTATTTCCCGACTTCTCTGCAATTGAAAGAAAATCAAATCACTTTTTTAGTAAGTAATGAAGGAACCGATACCATCAAAGACCTATCTGCAAAAGTGATCGGAGAAGGTATACAGCATCTAAGTTCTACCGCCATCTCACGGCTTAAACCGGGAGAGCAGGATTCTCTTACCGTCAAAATAAATGTATTGCAGGAGGGTAAACTTTCCGCGTCAGTGAAAATAGATGAAAAGATTTTTTCACTTACTTTTGCTGTTGCCGAGCAAGTAAAAGTGAATAAGCAAGAGCTGGAAGCTGATTTGCAAAACCTGAAGGAGAAGCTGCAGACTGAAGAAGACAAATATTACGAGAAAAAAGCAGACGGCTATCTGGTGTCTGAAGTGTTTGATACTATCAAAGATGCCAAGAATCAGCTGCAGGATGCGCAGGAACAGATGTTGATCGGAAATCTTCCAGAAGCTAAGGTAAGTGCGAATTTAGTAGGTTTGTCAATCGCCGATATAACCTATCGTTTAACAGATGCGCAAAAACCTAAGCAGACCCCAATGTTATGGTTGAAAGAGAATGCGGTAGCTATCACTGCCATCATCGCTGCAGTAGGCACTTTGAGCGGATTGGCGGTCAAGGTAACTAAAGGGGCAAAAAGGCTGGGTGAAGATGTTAAGGAAAAGCTTACCAAAAAGGAAGAGAAAGGTAAAAGCAAGGGTGCTCTTGAATCTGATGATAAGGAAGAAGATAGTAAGGATGAAGATAGTGGTGGCAAAGATAAGGGCGAGAAAGATGGTAGTCCTGATCTCAAAGAAAATTCTTAGAAAATGAATGGGCCCGGCCGGACTTTCATCCAACAAATAGATTGCTGGTATTCGAACCGGCGACATCCGCCTTGTAAGGGCAGCATCATAGCCGCTAGACCACGAGCCCAATAATAGTCTGGGCATATTGTTTATTTATTAACTTTTTGGGTTTAAAGAGCAAGATTTATCTAAAACAATCTTTTTTATGCTGATCATGGATGATCTGGAAATTTATTCCCCGGCGGAAGATTCTTACCTGCTGCAGAAGTTTGTACGCCGTCTGGCAACGGGAAGAGTGTTAGATATGGGCACCGGGTCAGGAATCCAGGCTCTAACCGCGATAGGAGTGCCCAGCGTGAGGGAAGTTGTTGCGGTAGATATCAATCCTAAGGCGGTTGAATCATTAAATCTGGAGATCGAGAAGAGAAAACTGCGTAAAATAAAAGCAGTGCAAGGCGATCTGTTTGAATCAGTTGGAGGTTTCTTTAATCTGGTCATCTTCAACCCACCCTATCTGCCTCAAGATAAAGGGATTGAAGATGCTGCCTTATACGGCGGCAAAAAAGGATGGGAAATCTCAGAACTTTTTTTTCAAAGCGTTTCCGGTCACTTGTTTCCCGACGGGGTAGTATTATTTTTGTTTTCAACCTTGACCAACAAGCAGAAAATTGAAGAGATTTTGGATCATAATCTGCTGCAATGGGAAGAGCTGGGGGAAGAGAAGATTGCTTTTGAGAGATTATATGTGTATAAAGTTACCAAAACTCCTTTGCTCCGTCAATTGGAAGGAAAATTATTACGCAGGATCCATTATTTTGCGGAAGGAAAGCGGGGTATAGTTTACACCTCGGAGTTTGATAAGAATTTATTGATCAAAAAGCAGATTCCGGTGAAGAAGCGCACCATCACTGTCGCAGTAAAAGTCAAGAAGAAAGACAGTAAATCCGCAGATGCTATCGCCAGCGAAGTGCGGTGGCTGAAAATTCTGAATGAAAGGAATATCGGGCCGAAAATGTTGTTTTCTGGGGAGGAGTATGTCGCCTATGAATTTGCCGAGGGAGATTATATTGAAGGATGGCTGCCGGACGCTTCTAAGGAAGATAGCTCTAAGATTCTGAGATCAGTCTTTCAGCAGTGTTATGTGATGGACAAATTGCAGGTAAACAAAGAAGAGATGCATCATCCTCTGAAACATATCATCGTCGGAAAAAACCTGGATGCTACGCTGATCGATTTTGAACGCTGTTATGAAACTGAGAAGCCGCACAATGTGACGCAGTTTGCTGATTATATCGGCAAGCATAGGCCGCTGTTGGTGAAGAAAGGATTTGATTTCAGCTTGAAAGAATTGCGGGAAGCGGCAGCGAAGTACAAAGAGACGTATGCTGCGAAAGAGTTTGAAAGAATTGTGGAATTGGTGAAATAGTTTCAATCTGCAAAGTTGTCTTTGACTTCGAGAAACACCGCCTTGGTCGTTTACTAAGGATAATTTCGCAAAGTCGTCTTGGCCGTGAGTTGAGCAGATTTTTTGGTTATTATAATCTCTGAAGAGGTTTATGTTTTCTTGGAAGAAAATCTGACAATAATTACGTGCCGAGCAAACGTAGTTCTCAACTCACCTTAAGGCCATGACGACGACTTTGCTCTCTAATAATACTCCACCTTCCCTTCGGCATAAATCCCTTTCTTCAATTCTACCGGACGCCAGTCGTCGATCACCAAGGTCGCTTCCAGCCATTCCGCTAATTCTTTGGGGTTGCCGATAGTCGCGGACAAGCCGATGATCTGCGGTCTGATCAAGTTCTTGAGCAAGGTAAGTATGATCTCCAAGGTCGGGCCACGAGAGGCATCGTTCAAGAGATGTATCTCATCTACGATTACCACTTTTACTTCAGAAAGCCAGGCAACCTTGTGCCGTAGAAGCGAATCAAGTTTTTCGGTAGTAAGTATCAATACATCATATTTAGCCAAATAATCTGATTCAGAATCAACATCTCCAGTAGATAACCCTACTTTATAGGGCGAACCATTAAAGACATTCAGATATTCTTTGTATTTTTCTGTCCCCAGCGCTTTGAGCGGCACTAGATAGATAGCTTTTCCCTTGCCAAGAGTATTATATATAGCCATAGTCGCGATCAGGGTCTTTCCGGAAGCGGTAGGGGCGCAGGCCAAAATTGATTTTCCTTCCAGCAGTCCGGCTTTGACTGATTTTTCCTGGATGGGGGTAAGAGTGGGAAACTTGCTGTATTGTTTCTTGAAAGGTTCCGGTAAGGGCAAGCTGTTTATTTCCATTGTATCTCCAAGTCTGCCTGCTGGCCGTTCGTCGCTCCGATTTCCTATTTTTGTTCTAGCTGAACAAGGATTCTTTTCCAAGATGAAATCGGCCAATAACTATCTGCTGAGCAAATGCAGTTAGCTCCTCACCTCTTGGCCGGGCAGGCAGACTTATTTCCATTCTATTCTTCGGAAGATGAAACTTTATAATCCTTTAGGCCTTGTTGTAACATAGATGTTTTCTAAAACGATCCATTTACCCGAACTAAGTTCCAGAACTATGTTTTATCATTTACAAATGATGAACGCCCATAAGTCAAAAATTTTAAGTTTTGGCGGGTTATTGGGAACGGGCCACTTTTTCACGCCCTTAATATTACGAAAGACTTATAAACAAATTTTTGGTATTGGTTGTAAAAGGAGTAACTACCTCAAGTGCTCTACGTCGCGAGTAGAGCTGAGCTTCGTTCCATTGTAGGATCGAAACAAGTGAACCTTAGCGGTTTGCGGTTCGAAATTCGCTATGATGGGAACAATGGCTGAGGTAGAAAAGAGTTGGAAAACAAAACATATTCAAAACACGGAGGTGTGTTTTAAATGAAAGTAAAAAAAATGGCAAAACGTATTCTAGCTGTTGGAGCAGGCGCAACTATGCTTGGAGCAACAGTAATGGGTGCAATGGCTGCAGATTTGAACGAGTATCCAAGTATGTTCGTATCTGACGGTGTATTTAATGGTCTTTTGGTCGTAGGCGAAAATGCTGCGTCCGTGGACAACCTAGCAATGACAGATATTGCTGCAAGTATGAAGTATGCTGGCGGTACTGCAACTTCGAGCGTTTCCGTTTCGGGAGACGCTTGGTTGGTTAAAAGTGGAACTGATGAGTTAGAATTCGGTGAAACTGTTGGTCCAGCAACCGGCGGAATAGTTGACTTTGTCGATGCCGACGACTTGGCTGCTTTGGCTGACGGTGAATTTACCAGTTCAAAGGGAACATTCAAGTATGAGCAATTCATCCACTTTGATAGACTGAGTATCAACACTACATATGCAGAAGACGATGATGATGTAACATCAGACTTCGTAAAAATAGCTGACAACGTACAGTTCGCTCGATATGAGATGAACTTCCTTACTTCAGCTAAGTCAGACATCGATGCATCCGAGAGTTATAAGTTAGATGATTTTGAAGATAAAACTTTAACTTTCCTCGGAAAAACTTATAACATCGTTAAGGCACGAAGTGCTCTTAATGGGCCAGGTAAAGTTACCTTGACCTTTATGTCTGGTTCTGAAAAAGATACCTTGCTTGAAGGAGAAAGTAAATCTTACACCGTTAAAGGTAAAGAATACGATGTAAACTTACTCTTCACTGACAGCAGCAGCAGAGCTAAGTTTACTATCAACGGGGAAACTACTCCTTTGATGGATGAAGGAGATACAGAAACTCTTTCTGATGGAACTGTTATAGGTTTAAGCGAAGTCTTGTACCAAGATTATGCTGGCGGGGTTCACCAATCTGAATTCTTCCTTGGAGCAGACAAGCTTGAATTGGAAGACAACGACATCACCCTTACTGGCTCTAGCGATGAGCTGAAGGTTAATGATGAAACAGTTGATGGTGCAGAAGTCCATATAAGAGGAACTGTAACCGACAACTCAACTTCAACTACTGAAGATGGTGAATTGGAAATAGACACTATCTTCATCAACATGACTGCCCAAGAGGATTACTTTATCGGTCCAGGCGAAACTTTGTTGGGACAAGCAGAATTAGTTGAGAAAGATTTGGTATTCTCCCAAAATTGGGATATCCGTTACGAAGGGATGGATCCTGCAGTCGAAAGAGATGAAATATCTGTAAAAGACAAAGCGGGCGAAAAAGAATACTGGGTAACCTTTACTAACGTCGCAGGTCAGAAGATTGAGTTCCCATTAGCATATGCTGATGCGGCAACAGGAATGCGTCTTGGTAGTCAGGATGACCCATTGTACCTCAACAAATCTCAGATCGCAGATGAGGGATATTTCATCTTGAACGATCAGAATTCAAAGGATTCGATCAGTCATGTGGTCCAATACAAAGGATCTGATGATATTGGTGTAGCTGATCCTAAGATGAAGTTCAAAGTTTTAGCGACTGGAGAGACTGTTGAAAGGACAATTACCTTTGGCGCAGGTGTTGAAGGTGCTACTGCAAGCTTGAAGCTTGGTGGTAAGACCTATACCATCGTTAACTCTTCTCAAGGAGGAGGTAACGTTGCTAACGACAACTGGAACATCAGCGTAAGTGCAGGCGCAGCAGCAACTGCTACACCAGTTGGTGTTGGTGGTAACAACCAAAGTGGTGGTCTTGGCGGCGACAATCGTGGTTGGAGTGACTTCGTTGTTACTAGAGGAGGAGCAAAGATAGGTATTTATGATACCAACAATACTCTAAGTAGCGATCCGATTCAATTTAACGTAAGTTTGATTGATCCGGACAGAGTCGACGACATACCTGCCGCGGTTGCTTTAGCAACTCCATACTTGATAGCAGGATTTAACATATCTGTTGCAGCCACTGAGTTAGATTTGGGTTCCCGAACAGGAATAACCTTGACATCGCCAGATGATGACGATGACAACTCTTACGGTTGGTCAGTCAACGGAGCTTGGGTACAACGTACCAGCCCTAGCGGCGGCGGAACAAGCGCTGATACTTTGGTAATCCAATGGCCTCAGGAAATGAGAAACCCATTGCTATACCTAACTTCAGGAGCAGTTTCTTCTGCTAGTGTAGCAGGCGGAGACATGAAAGCAGTCACCTTTGTTGACGCTACCAAACTTGACAGCGAAGTTGCTGACGTAAAAGCTCAGAACTTGGTTGTCGTAGGCGGACCTTGTGTCAACACAGCTGCAGCAGAATTGCTTGGAAACCCAGCCGATTGTACGGAAGGATTTACCCCCGGCAAAGCACGCGTTAAACTGTTCGAACATGCTAACGGAAACGTAGCAATGTTAGTAGCAGGTTACAGCGGCGCTGACACCAGACTAGCTGGAAAAGTAATCGCTAACAGAGCAAGCGAACTATCCGGCAAAGAATTGGTTGTCGAAGGTACCACGTACGCAGACGCTAAGTTGAGCAAGCCTGCAACTACCGAGTAAGCCTAAACGGCTTTATTTTTTTCTTTTTTCTTTTATAATTTATCTTTAACGTTTCTTACATCTTTTTTGAAATCTCTTCTGGTTACTGAAACAGCTCTGTAGAAAATCTCAAAAAAGTCGCCTTGGCCTGCACCTTCGCCTTTTTCTATGGGGTAGATAGTAAGGAAAAAGTAACTTAACTTTATCTTACGAATGGTATAGCTCGGTGCATGAAAACTGAAGACTATCAGTTTTCTGCACAGAAATGAGATATTCTTCGCATTTCTTGTGCAATCTTGGCCTAGGCGGCGACTTTTTCTACTAAGCCTACTGAAACAATATTTTTATAAGGATTGAAGTTTTCTTATCTATAATCTTATCTATAAAGAGGTGAAGATTATCACATACAAAAGTTATGTTCCTATCGTGTTATTTGCTCTTTTGATAGTGTTATCCTTTTTTATAATCAAGCCTCTGTTAATCGCTCTTTTCATCGCTGCGTTATTGGCGTATGCTTTCTATCCGGTATATCACTTCGTACTGAAAAAGACCGGAAAACCCACCCTTTCTTCTTTTTTAGTGTGTTTTTTAGTCTTGCTTATCGTAATCATTCCAGCAGGTCTGCTGATCAAAGTATTAATCCAAGAATCATACGTCCTATATCTGTTAGTCAAACAGAAATTAGCAGTAGGTTTGTTTCATAATTGCGTTACTGATCTATGCGTAGCGATCTCTGAACTCAGCCAAAGTGGAGTAGTCAGTTCGCAGCTTAAAGAGATAACTAAGTCTGCAACAGAATTCATAATAGGGAAAGGATCTGATTTTTTAGTCAACATCCCCCGGCTGGCAATAAATCTATTTGTAGTTTTCTTTACTCTGTTCTTTTTTTTGAAGGATGGTGAAAGCCTGCTGAATCGTCTGCATGATTATTTCCAGCTTCGACATAAAAATTATGTTTTAATATTAGGGAGAGTAAAAGAGATCATACACGGCATAGTCTATGGTTTTTTGCTGATCGCCCTGATCCAAGGGATCTTTGGGGCCTTAGGATTCTTTCTGTTCGGGATATCCTCGCCTTTGTTCTGGGGCTTAGTGATGAGTTTCTTTGCCTTGATCCCTGCGATAGGTACAGGCGTAATCTGGGTTCCGGCTTCACTTATCTTATTACTTGATGGAGTGTTCCAGAATTCTACGCCTTTAATCTTAAAAGGGATAGGCTTGTTTGTCTATTCTTTCATCTTCGTAGGCAGCATCGATAATATCCTCCGTCCAAAATTGATTGGCGATAAAGCAAAGGTGCATGTCGCTATCATCATGCTGGGGATTTTTGGCGGAATATTGCTTTTCGGCCCGTTAGGCGTTATTTTGGGCCCATTAGTCCTGTCATTGACTACCGAAATAATGAAAGTGTATCTGGTAAAGAAAAAACATTAAATGTTAGGTGTCAAAAATTAAACTTCGGCTAAATTAATAAACTATTATCGCTAAATTAGCTTGTCCAGAATTGAGGAAAAGCCGCCCTGGCCGTTCGTTAGGTTGCTTTCTCGCTTCAGTATTTTGTTAGAGATTTTATTCTTAATCGAAAAAAGCAAACAATAATTACCTCTTACGATTTGCAGTTCCTAACTTACATCTTGGCCAGGCGGGCGGCTTTCCGGACAGACAAGCTAAATTATTCTTGGCTGCATTACTGGTTTTTCCTGGCGAATTCTATCAATTTCTGCAGGTAATTGCTCAATTGGATCGTTTCCGAAATATTTCGTATAAAGAATTTTTTTCCCAGCTGGATAGAATAAGTCTTGAAGATCTTGTCAAAGAACTTCACGGAAGGGGAAGTGGAGGTGATATTTACATAATACATTGTTTCTTTTCCGTGAGCGACTCTGTTCCGATAGAATAGGTACGGCCGTCTTGTCTTCAGGTAGGTTAAAAGTGTCCCGATAATGATCAGAGCTGCAAGAAGAAGCAATGCCCCTGTTTTAAGTATGGTCTCTTGCGCTGCATCTAATTCAATTAAAGAAATATTTACCAGTACACCAAGATAAAATAGGAAAGCTAAAAGGAGCAAAGAGAGCATTTTTGGGATCAAAGCCCGTTTCTTCGCTTCATAGGCGCTGTACAAGGGCTGTTCCGGCGGTTGGTTCATAGATTGGCCTATCATCTGCATTCTCAGGAGCGAATGCTTTATATTTTTTATGGATAAGATGGCTCTGTCCTGAATCTCCGCTTTGCTTCGGGTTAGCATCGACTCACTTTTAGTATTAGTAATTATAATGCGGCGTTCCCGCAGGGAGCATGAAAATAAACGACGATTTATTTTCAGCTCTGAAATGTGGTATTCTCCGCATTTCATGAGCGTCCCCTTGCTGCAATCAAAGTCCTATCGATTCTATCGTTCGTGTATTGATGCTAACCGCATTCAGGACAGAGTCGATTGAAAAAATAATGAAAGAAATGGACCCACCCGGATTCGAACCGGGGATCCCCTCGACGTCAACGAGATGTCATCTGCGGTCTCTTTTGAGATAGCCGCTAGACCATGGGTCCATCAGACTGCAAAAGACTTATATTCTTTTATAAATTTATTCCCTTATGGTTAATCATCATCAATTCTGGTGGAGATTCTTCCCTAAAAAAGAGCTGACTCAGATCTATTTTTCTGTGGCTTTACGATCCTTTGCCATTTCATTGATCTCTATCTTCATACCGCTATATCTTTTCCAGGAGAAAGGCCTAAGCTTTGAGCAAACCCTGCTGTTTTTCATCTTTTATTCTGTAGTCTTTGCCGTAACCATGCCCTTGGCGGCGAAATTCGCTTCACGTTTTGGCATAAAACATTCTATCATGGTAGGTGTGCCTTTGTATCTGTTATTTGTAGTCCTGATGTATTATTCTTCTACTGCGGTTATGCAGCTTCTTCTAACCAGCGCTAGCTTAGGCGCTTCACAGGCATTTTATTGGATGGGTATGCATCTTGCTTTTTATCACGCTTCCCATCGCAAACATCGCGGCGAGGAAGTAGGAATACGTTCAGGAGTTACCGTACTGTCAACCATAATTGGTCCATTCTTAGGGGGATTGCTTATCACTTTTATCGGGTTTAAGGCAGTATTCGGAATGACAGCATTCTTACTTTTTGCTTCAGTGTTGATATTGCTGCTCAATGGCGACGGATATGCTCCCTATCATTTTTCGATGAAAACAGTTTTTGATAAAAAATATTGGAAAGATTCTCTTTTCTTTGTTTCGCGGGGAAGTCAGGTCATAGTGCAGGGGGTAATCTGGCCATTGTTTATTTTTTTTATCTTGAAAAGTTATCTTTCCATAGGTGTTGTGGGTTCATTGATGTCTTTGAGCAGCGCAATATTATTTTGGGGGGTTGGACGTTACAGCGATCATTCTGATAAGAGAAAAATCATGCGCTGGGGCAGTGTATTGGAGTCAGGAATGTTGATGATCATGGGTCTAGTCAAGACCGTACCTCAAGTGTTTGCCGTCACTATCGCTTCTTCCCTGGTTGGTGCGATACGCGAATCTCCTACCGGAGCTTTAGAATACGATAAAGCTAAAGGACAAGTTGCGGCATACTTTGTAAACCGAGAAATTTTCATCTGCTTGGGCAGGATTCTAGCTTTAAGCATAGTGTTAGCCACCAGTAATCTTGCTCATGGCATGTTTTTCCAGGCTTTTGCCAATTTTGCGGCGTTTTTGTTTTGAGGATTTAGGCGGAAATATACTCGGTAAATTTATAAATTAAAGAGGATTAGGTTTAGACTAAGGTGATGTGATGTCGATTGAGCTTTTATCCAAGGATCCGGCTTATGTCAATGATCCAACGTACCGGTCAAAGCTGTTGAAGGAGTATGGTTTTGAGGAAGAAGAAGCAGAAATCATTGTAGGTGAATATCAGAAGACCGGATTTCCCAAATCGCTGCGTAATTGCCGATTGTTGTGGGAAGTCTATGATCTAAGTTTGGAAGAGCCTTATTTCTGGCTGTTGGATTATCTAAAAGATGCATTTCCTATCATAGAAAAAATTGAAGATTCTTTTGCTGCAGCAGAAAACTCAGCTTTCTTTGGCGTGACTCAGCAGCGTTTGGGAGCGCAGCAGGATAAGGTTTCCCAGTTCCTGGCTACCATGGGAAAGATGGTGAAGGAATTATTCCAGATGGTGCGGGAGTTGCGTATCATTGATGAGCGGTTAGGATATTATGACGCTATAGAAAAAGAATTAAGCAAACCGGTCGCAGAACGGAGCAAGACGGCAGATATAACCATGAAAGGATTATTTGTTGATCTAGTGCAAGGTGGCGGGAAGAGCGCTGCTTCAGTATATGGCATGGCGCGGGAGTTGGAATTTATCACCCTGCCTGATCTTTTTTTTGACGCGCCGCCATTAAAGGATGATAAAGAATTGAATAAATTTCTTGAATCGTTGGGAGGTAATTTCAACAAGAATGTGATTAGGGTATTGCAGCGGCATCTTGGGCAATACCAGGAGTGGAAGAGGAGCACACATAAAGAGCATAGGAACAGAAAAGTTTTCCAATTGAAATATCTGCAGCAGCATTTTGACATCATCAAGATGTATCTTACCTGGGTCAAGCCTTATTTACGTCATGCACGGTCATTGACCATGAAAGAAAAGAGCCTGACTTCCGCTGAATTGATATCGGCATTTGAAGGCAGTTTGCTGGACGTGGAGATCCTGGCCAGAAGACAGATCGGCAAAGCCCATGCCTGCGTCTTGGTGACTTTTAATTATCGGACTCGCGCAGAGTTGAAAGTGCAGCAGGAAGGATATCAGCGAGGCCCGGTGCATATAGGCAGGATGGTGACAACTTTCCGTGCTTATGCCTGGAGCGATGAACAACTGCAAAAATATAAAGAGCTGAAACAAAAAGAATTATTTGAATTGCTGGGTGATGTATCTACTTCCGTACAGCAGGCCATGGAATCTCTGGGCGATGAATTGTTCAAGTATCTTGAAGAAGCAAATGGAGTGGCAGCTGCAAAAAAGAAGGAAGAACAAAAAGGGACGCCGCAGAAAAGTTTTGCTGAAAAATTCTTTGGAGATTTTTACACGCCTAAAACAGCCAAAGCGCTGAAAGGACTTTCCGCAAAAGAGCTGAAGATGGAACAAGAAAAGCTTGAAAAAAATCTAAGCGATGCAAAAAATCCGGCGCTTTTCCATACCTTTATGGCTTTTCACTTGTTCAAGAAAGCGCATCGCATGGCGGCTTGGTAATTTTTTGTTTTGTTTTCCTATCATAGTTCCTACAATATTTTCTACAGTATTTCACTACCAAAATCTTTTATAGTATTCTTTCTTTCAGAATAATATGCCCAGAAAGGATTCCCAGAAGGAGATAGAAGAAGCACAAAAGAAAGTGCGAGGCGAAGCAAAGCCAGAAGAAAATAAACCTGAACAAAAGAAGGATTCTTTGGAAAAGGCTGCAGAAAAAGTTCCTGAGAAGAAAAAAATGGAGGATCTTCTGGAAAAAGATGATGGATTGACCGAGGAAAAGATCCGGGCAGGACAAGAGCAAAAACCGCGCAAAGAGGCTGATTTAGAGGATATTGCCCGTAAGGGAGCAGCGCTTCCGGCGGAGTTGCATGATTCCCAGTATGTGGAACAATTAAGTCATAAGCCAATGACCGAGATCTATAAGGAAATTAAAGATATCTACAGAGTAGTCGAAGATAAAGGTTACCTTAGTCCAACTGAACAGAAACAAGTGGAATACCTCAGTTCTGCAGTACAGCGGAAATTTGAAGATGAAGAGCAGGGGATATATTCATTCAGCCAGGAAGCGGCTAGAGCGGCAAGCGTGACCCAGCAATTAAGTTCTACTTTGATGGGCTCGTATAAAAGAAAAAAAGAGATATGATAAGTTAAGGGTTGGTTTAATTCTTATTGACGATAAATTTTATATAGTGTAAAATTATACTTCTGCCATGGTTGAATTCGGGACAGGTTACATGATGCCGATGGACAGGGAGTATGGACATCACGCTCATGCGCACGATCATAGTAATGCTCAGGCTAGTCCTTCTAACAATTCTACAAATGATGTGGGCGTCGGCATCAAAGATCTAGGTATGAGTTTAGCTCTCGGTCCAGTACCGAACGTTCCAGCAGTAGGAGCGAAACTTCGCGCAGGTATGAAAACCATGGAGATAGGTTTTACCGGCAGCGGCAAGGGAACGGGCCAGTCGCAGACACCGGAGTATTATGGTAAAGCGCAACGTCAAGCCTTGGAAGAGATCGGAAAAGCAAATGAAGTTAATTTTACCACTCACGCTTCTTTTGGGATCCAAGGATTAGCTGGAGCGGACCAGCGCGGAAACTTCAACAAAGCAGCAAAAGAGTTTGCGCTGCAAGAAATAAGGAGAGCGGTTGAATTTGCCGGCGATGTGGCGAAAGGCGGTCCAGTAGTAGTGCATACCGGCGAATTCCATCGTCCCATCAGCGGGGCAGATTGGAATCAGGAAGGGGAATATGCCGGAAGGTTCAGGATGCATGAAAAAGAGAAAGAACAGGAAACATTTGGCGTAGTAGATAAAAGATTAGGTAATCTGATTACGGAAGCGCACAAGAATCGGCCGGTTTCACGTCCGGTATGGCTGACTGCAAAGCCAGGCGAAGATTATGAAGAAAAAGGACAAAAAAAGAAAGCGAGAGAGGGAGAAATAGTATATGTCAATCATCTGGGAGAAAAAGTTTCCCGTAGTGAACGGGTTCCTGTCTTTAATGCGGAAAAAGGAGAGTTTGAGATCAAACAATATAATTGGGAAGAATTAGGAGTACAGGCTAAAGAGATGGAAGCAGAGGCGCGGGAAGAATGGCAAAAATGGAGACAGGCCGGCCATCAAGAGAAGGAAGAGATACAAAAGAAATCAATGTGGGTGAGATTTTTAAGAGATGATATCACCAACCCGGAAAAAGAAATCATTATCCGTCCGGAAGAAGCATATGTAGTAGCAGCATTGGAAACCCAGGCTGCCAATGCCCGCGGTTGGGCCTATAACTATAGTCGTGATTTTGATGAGTATGTGGAAAATGTAAAGAAGCTGCGCAAAGCTTTGGAGTATTACAAGAAGATAGAAGAGGAGACTGATGAGGAAGAACTATGGAAGTTGAAAAGGCAAGTTCGTGATCTTGCCGGCGGTTTAGTCCCTGCCGATGCAAAGAAGCCTACGGAGATAATCAAACGTGAATTGGCTACCTATGAAAGCCACATCAAACAAGCTCAGGAAAGCGCGGCCAGCCAGTTCTCGCAAGCTGCTGAGCAGATGGAAACGATCAAACATATCCAAAGTGCAGAAACCTTCGCCCTGGATCAGGCGTATGATTCTTATGCGCAGGCAGGGATCAGCGCGATGCGGCAGTCGGATAAGATGCAGCGCGCCGGGCAGCTAAAGAAGCCCATCGCCATAGCCATGGAAAATCTCTTTCCGGAAAGCTATGGCGCACATCCCGATGAGCTGATAAAATTAGTGGAAGAAAGCAGGAAGCGCATGGCGCAGATTTTGCAGGAGAAATATAATATTTCAGAAAAAGAAGCCCGGGACAGATCAGAACAGCATATCACTTCGACTATCGATATCGGGCATGTCAATATGTGGCGGAAGTATTGGGTCGGCGATCCGAAAAAGACGATCGAGCAGAATGATAAAGAGTTCGATGTATGGGTGGTCAATAAGATGGGGGAGATGGCCAAGAGGAAAGTAGTAGGGCACGTACATCTAGACGACAACTATGGCTACCATGATGATCACCTCGCTCCAGGCGAGGGAAATGCGCCGATAAAAGACATGATCAAAGCGTTGAAGGATAATGGTTACAAAGGAGAATTGATAGTTGAGCCTGGAGCAGATTGGACTACTGACGTTTCAGGATTTTCCAGCGTGATGAAAACCTGGAAATTATTTGGCAGCCCGGTGTATGGAGTGGGTGCAGGTATGCGCGGAGGAAGAGGATGGAGCGAGGCACGAGGCTATCTGGGAATGACCCAGCCGCCATATTTTGTCTTCGGCGGTTATTCTCCTTCTGAGGATTGGACCTTATGGAGCGGTGTGCCGCTCGAGTAGAGCAAAGTTTATTCATCTCTGGCCATCATTCATCTCTAGTTGATGACAACTTTTATTTTATGATAATCTCATTAATCCATAAGCTTTTTAAATAAACCCCATACTAGTAGTAACTAGGGGATAGAATAGGAGGAGTTGAGAATTAATGTTCAGACTTTTTTTTACACCGGGATGGTTTAATGGATATGATCTATTGTTCAGCAGCGTCGGTCTGCTAGTAGCATTGCTGATTGCTGCCTACAGCTGGCGGGTCTATAAATTCAACCAAGAGAACAGATTCATGTATTTCTCATTAGCTTTCCTTTTAGTTTCATTGAGTTTAGCTTTTAAGATCTTTACCAGCGGAGTATTATATTATTATCCAGTAAGGGAAACAGTATATCAAGTATTAGGACAGGCCGCAGGGCCTAGATTGAAGTATTCAGCTCTATTTTATCGAGCAGGATTCTTTTTCCAGATGGCGTCCATGCTTCTGGCCTGGCTGTTGATATTCCTGGTCTCGCAGAAATCAAGAGCAAGGCTTACCAAGTTTTATGAAGTGAGCCAGATTGGATTATTTGCATACCTATTGCTGTTGGTTTCCATCATCAGCAACTTCGATTATAAGATATTTTATCTGACCAGTTCAGTATTGTTAGCCCTGATTGTGCTGAACTATTACAAGAATTATCTTACCACCAGAAAGAACAATGCGCTAAAAGTAATGGCCGCATTCCTGTTCATATTGGGAGGTAATCTGATTTCAGTTTTCGTTTTCCTGCAAAATGGATCCTACGTAGCGGGAGAAGCTCTTACTTTAGTGGGATTCCTGATATTGTTACAAACCTATCGGCAGGTTGTGAGAAGGTAGAAAGACAATGGCTGTACGACGATCACGATTGGAATTGGTCTTTGACATACTTTTGGCTATCCAAAATAAGGGAGGGAAGATCAAGCCGACTCACTTGATGTATAAATCCAACCTTTCCCATAAATTGCTGAACGGCTATCTGGAAGAATTGCTTCAGAAAGAATTGATACTGCTTGAAGAAGAACCAGTAAAAAAGAAAAAACGCCCGATGAAAGTGGTTAGGATCACTGATAAAGGATTGTCATTCTTAGCTGAGTTTAGAAGGATGCGGGAATTCACGGATGCATTTGGATTGTAAAGATGGCACAAAATACCAGGTTTGTTCTTGATATGCAATATTTAGACCAGCGTTGCACTGGTAAAGTTGAAATCCAAGCAGAAATTGCCAGTTATATGCGTACAGCTGAGAAAAGTTTGCCTGATTATGGTTTCTTTTTAGATTTTTCAGGAAAGGATGCGCAAGTCATACCGCCTGCTTTGATAGATGGTGCGTCCGGGCGCGGAATAATGTTAGGCAATATCCAACTTTATTACGATAGAGCGTCAGTTCTTTTTTTTCCGGTAAGCTCTTGGAATAGATTAAATCCTCAAGCCAAAGCGGTCATTGAACAAAGTAAAACTCTTTATATTCGCGGTGAATTTGTCAAAGGAAATGCTAGAACTTTCCAGAGATATGGTATAACTATTGTCGATGAGAAATAAAGATGGCCACAACTTTCCTGCTTGACCCGCGCGTACTTGATGATTGTGTCTCTGACAGCGCGCCGAATGTAGAGATTATTGGCGAAGTTGTGACCTATAGAAAACCAAGAATAGGCCTGCCTAGATATATTTTTCATGTGAGCGATGTCGATGCTAATCTAAAACCAATTATCCCTCACTCTTTGTTGGGATTATTTCATCAAAAAAGAGAAATAAGATGTTACCGGACAGATTTGATTGATCTACGCTACCAACGTGCGTGTGTGGCATTTGTACCTGATCTTTCTGAAAGTAGTTTTCTCTTACCAGCCGATTTTGGCGATGACGAGATTGTTTTTTGCAAAGGACAATTTCTCGAAGGTGATTTAAAAACTTTAAATAATTACGGGATAAAAATTCTGTGATTTGCAGGATAATCTTTTTATTATAACTCTCTTTTGAGCTTCTACCATGGCAATCAATAAAAAAATTACCAATACCAAAACTATCGGTTCAAAAATAATTGTCGGTTTGGATGAGGCCGGCCGTGGCCCAGTCCTTGGCCCGTTAGTCATGGCAGCCTTAGCGGTAAAGGAAGAAAATATCAAGAAGCTGGAATGGTTAGGTGTGAAGGACAGCAAGCTGCTGAGCGCGGAAGTCAGAGAAGAATTGTTTGGGCGCATCCGCGAAGTGGTAGAAGATTTCAGGGTCGAGATGATCGAGCCCGATGCTATCGATCTGTCGGTTGACGGCGGAACTTCGAACCTTAACTGGCTGGAAGCAGATACTTCTGCACGTATGATTTCTGAACTAAATCCTGATGTCATCATCGTAGACTGTCCTAGTCCTAATATCCCTGCCTACAAAAATTATTTTTCCTCACGATTAAGTAAGGCAGTCAGAGAGAAAGCACAGCTGATCGTGGAGCATAAAGCAGATGTAAATTACATGGCCGCGGCAGCAGCGTCAATCGTGGCTAAAGTAATCAGAGACCGGCAGATTGAGCATCTTAAGTCAGAGATTGGGATTGATTTTGGTTCCGGATACATGTCTGATCCTAAGACCAAGGAATTCTTGAAAAAACATTACAAGACGCATCCTCATCTGTTCAGGAAAAGCTGGCAGTCGTATAAAAACGTGGAAGCTGCTGCCAACCAAAAGAAGTTAGGGGAATTTTGAAGATATGATTTAGGTTGGTGATGGTTTATTTTTTGCATTCATATACCATTGCAGGAGGCATATTTTTCCAGATGATTTTTTTCTTTACGTCTGGAAAATGTTGGTGTAATAAGTTTTCGAATCTCCTTCTTGAAGGAAGGATAAGCCCATGCAGATAAGAATAAGTTATCATTTTCCCGTCTGCAGACAAGGAACTATATATCGATCCAAAAATTTTTTGCAGCGTAGGCTGGTCGAAGAAAGTCCAGGGAAGTGATGAAAGGACTGCGTCGCATTGCTGAAAATTGTGTTTTTGCAAATATTTTTGTATATTCTCTGCCGAATCTGAATACACCCTAGCGCCAGGAAACTTTTCTTTCAGCTTTGCGGAGAAAACTGGGTTGATCTCCAAGGCGAAGAAGATACAATCGTGAGATATCTTGGCGAGAATTTTTTCCGTTATAGCACCGGTTCCTGGCCCGAGTTCAACTACACAGCCGGAAAATGATAGGCCGTTTCCGGTCATGGCTTCCGCAAGATGCGATGATGAAGGACAAATCGCGCCAGTAGTTTTTTGATGTATAAAATATTCTTTCAGAATATTAACCATAAAAATTGAATCAAACCGGTCTTTAAAAAGTTATTGGAAAGTGGGTATCTATTGATCTCTTCCTCTCTTTTTCTTTCTCTCTCTTTCTTCTTCCTGAGCAATATTTATTAAGCATAAAACATTCATCTGCATAATGGTGGTTTTTGAAGGTGTTAAAAAAGAAAGTTTGCTTAAGCTGAAGGGATTTTCTAAAGAGCAGCCTAAGACGGTCCATGAAGAATTGCGCCTGAAAAAAGGAGAAGTCTATCTTATCTTATATTCGTCCGGAAAATTGCTGCTGCAAGGCAATCAAGATGCGGTGGAAAAGGCCGCTAAGGAATTGGAAAAAATAAATATTGGGAAAAAGATCTCTGCAGAAGCGTTCCGCAAAGAGCAGGGCTGGGTCATCGGAACAGACGAATCACTTAAAGGCGATACCTTTGGAGGCTTAGTAGTCGCAGGGGTCAAGGCAAATGATGAGCTGCGGCAGGGATTAGCTGAACTTGGGGTAGTAGACAGCAAACTGTTGGCGGACAAGGAAGTTCTGCAGATGGCGGAAAAAATCAAGCATATTGTCCCCTGCGAAGTCAAGAGCATCCTCCCTGAAGAGTACAACCGGAACCGTGAAGTAACATTTTTATTGAACAAGCTGCATAAGGAATGCGCGGATTACCTTTTTCCTGGAAAACATGTCGTCGATAAGTTTCCGGGATGTACAGTCGGTGAGATACAAGTGGAGCGGGCAGAATCAAAATATATAGAGGTGGCTGCCGCATCGGTGTTGGCCAGGGCCGGAGCATTACAGCAGCTGGATTATCTGAGTTCGCAGGCAGGATTCAGGCTGCCGAAGGGAAGCACGCACGTGAAATTAGCATTATTTGAATTGAAAGAACGCGGTCTGGATTTTAGAAAGTTCGTGAAAGTAGATTTCAGCAATGTCAAAGAATTTCTATAATTGATCATATAATGGCATTTTTCTATAAATGGCTCTTGGCGATTTTAACATAAAGCGGTTCGTGATCGGACAGGCCAATGCGGCAAACCTGATATTCCCTAAAACAAAGATCATTGGTGACAAGAGCCGCATCGATGATCCTTTCAGGCAGTAAGGAGGGGTAAGTCGCATAGGTTTCTAAAGAAGGGATATAATCTCCTTTAGGATAGATGTCCGGATGACATTGCAATGCCGGATGCCGTATTATCCTTTCCAGCGCGTCAACTCTTCGATCCAACCTGAAATTTTTTTGCAGTCCTTCCGGCGAGGAATTAAAATCTCCGGCAACGATCTGCGGCAAGCCGGGAAATAATTCTAGATAATCATCGATAATCTCGCAGGTTCTTTCAGCCTGCTTTTCGCGGTTTTTCCGATTTGAGTTTTCTAGATGCAAAGCATGCACTATTACTTCAAATGCCGGATGATGTATCTTACAGGAGGTGATCCCTTGCCGCTCATCTTTTTGAGTCACAAAATTCCAGTAGAATTGGATCTTTGTAGCCGGAGTAGGAAGAAAATATTCATGGTTCTGTTCAGAATAAGGAAATTTAGTGAGTATAACATCGCTGGTATGCACTCGCACCGGACCTAACTCTTCAGAGGGGATCTCCACCTTGCCGAAACCGAGTCTTTTGATCAAGAAATTTTCTCTTACATAATCGTTATTATAATTCCATCTTGCCATATGCCAGATCCGGGGCGATTCAGATTCATCAAAATTGAAACCGCCCATCCTGATCACGCCATAATCACCTAGGTGTCTTGCTTTAAGCTCTTCTTTCAGTAAGTAAGCTTGATTGACCTCTTCGGTGACGGATGAATTTTCCTGAAATTCGTTGCCGATGATTATGTCGGGTTTTTTTTCTTTACAGAAATCGGCAAATCTTCTTATGCGGTTTATTTGAATATCCTTGTTAAAAGGCATTAAAACCCGGTGGTCGTTGATCTCGGGGCCGGAAAAATATTGGGCATTAAAGACTACCAATCCAATGCTGTCCTTAGTCATGCTTTAAATGCCAGTCTTTCCTTATTTTTATATTTTATGAACTACCTGCATATTCTGAAATGAAGATACCTTTATAAAGAAAATTCTCTTCTTAAATCCATGCCGGAACTAACGGAAGAGCAGCGAAAGGAGTGGGAAGAAAAGGTCAAAAATATGAGCCCAGAGGAGCTGCAACAGCTGCAGAAACAGCAATGCATCTTCTGCCAGATAATCTCGGGAAAAGTACCTTCTAAAAAAGTTTATGAGGACGTAATTTGTTTAGCTATCTTGGATATCAACCCTGCTGCCAAAGGGCACATCCTTCTTCTGCCGAAAGAGCATTATGCGATCATGCCCCAGCTGCCAGAGAACGTACTAAAGCATTTATCTATAGTAGCTAAACATCTGTCACAGATCCTGCTGAAAACTATGCGGGCTGATGGGACGACCCTGTTCATAGCTAACGGCGCAGCGGCTGGACAGAGGGCGCAGCATTTCATGATCCATCTTATACCGCGAAAAGCAGGAGACCGTCTCTTGCAGGCAGAAGAACGTTTAGTCGGAGCGGAGATGGTGTTGAAAGTGAAGACCGCGATAGAATCAAAATTATTAGGGTTGCTCGGCGGTAAAAAAGTCGTGCCGAAAGAAAAAGAAGATAGTCAGAAAGAAGAGATGACGGAAGCGAAAGCGCAGTTGAAGGAGCGAGAGCCAGAGATATTCATAACCAGCGCGGCCGCAAAAAGGTATCATAAAGAGAAATGCCCTTTCGCGCAAAACATCCCTCTGGAAAATAAAATCATATTATCTAAAGAAGAAGCTGAACAATCAGCAAGAAAACCATGCACCTGCGTGAGCGGGAAAAAGATCCCTTTGGTCAAACCAGTTTCTGACGGTAAATCAAAGAAGGAAGGCAGAAAGAAGGAATCAAAAACGGAATCAAAGGATGAATCAAAAGACGGTAAACAACTGCCCTTAAAAAAATCCCAGACTAAAATTCCGGGACCTAAATCAGGTACCGGTTCAAAAACAAAAAGAGGCGGAGAAGCAAGTCTTGATGATATTGCGAATCTCTTCAGATAAAAACCATGGAATGCGAATACTGCGAGATACTATCTGGAAAAAGTAAGGCGCAAATGGTATATGAAGACGATACAGTGGTTGTAGCGGTGAAAGACCTGGTCTATACTCCGGGCCAGATAACTATTTTCCCTCGGCAACATTTCACTATACTGGAACAAGTTCCTGACGAAATAGTCTCCAGATGCACGGCAGTTGCAGACAAAGCCAGCCGGGCGGTTTTTGATGTATTTAAGGCAGAAGGGACCAATATACTGGTGCAGAACGGCTTGGGAGCCGGACAGAAAGTTCCGCACTTTGCGATAGAAGTCATTCCGCGCCGGGAAGGCGACGGGTTAAACTTACAATGGCAGCCGAAAGAGATGGGCCAGGATGACCTTGATATCGCTGCGCATCAACTTTCTGAGGAAGCGGCCAAACTGGGAGATTTCACTGCACCCAAGAAGGAAGCTAAAGAGAAGGAGAGGAAACCAGAGCATAAGTTGATTGAAAAAGGAGAAAATTATTTAAGTAAATCTCTGAAAAGGATACCTTAGGTATAATAGATGTCTTAGGGATAATCATGACAGATAATAAAATGTTGACTCTTTTAGCAACTTCTGCAATTGCGGTGGCCGGATTCTATGGAAGCGAGCAGCTGGCTAGAACAGCAAATATTCCCCCGCAAGTAACCCCTTTACCACTAGAACCTCAAAAAGAAGATAATCCCGATTGGATCACCAAAAAGCCTATCATCATCGATACCATATGCATCTCATTCCAAGATGATTTTAATAAATTATTAGGGCTTACTACGGATGACGGAAAAAATATTTTTACTTGTGAAGAGATTGTGTCGTTCAAAGATTATGGTGGGGATTTTGAATATGCAAAAGAACTGGCTTCCTTGAAAGACAAAGACGGCAAACTATTTTTTACCGGATACGATCTGGTTGCGTTTAAACATGCCGGCGGTACTGTTGAGTATGCACGAAAATTTGTTTCTGCTACGAATTCTGATGGCCGTAACTTTTCTGGCAGCCAGCTGCCGCAGTTCTACAAATTAGGATTGGATCTGGAAGAGATTATTACTTTTACTGACACGCTTAAACCGAATGCCTTGCTTATCTATCCGACCCATGACGGTGAGCTTGGGTATTTTCATAAAAATTATGGCGCTTTTAGGGAAACCGCTTCCCTCGAATTGTACCAGCAATTAAAAAATAATTATGATCTGAAAGTAAATGTTAGTTCTGTCGAAGAGGAAGTATATGATGCGTTAACAGTAAGTAAGGGTTTCATGTTTTTGATGTTGGCAGGGCATGGAACTGAGAAAACTCTTTCTCTAGGTGAAAATGATCTGCGCAGCATGAATGCGGAAAAAGATGAGAAGTATACTTTAGATACCTCAGATAGTGAACTGGAAGGATACCTGCAAAATTTGGATCCCCAGGCAACTATCTTTTTGGGTTCATGTTCTAACGGAAAAGGCGGTGCAGGTGCAGACAACCTGGCTAATTCTATCGCAACCTGGGGTAAAGGAAGGAAAGTCATCGCAGCCTTGGAAGATCTAGAGGTAGGTAAGATAAATATGCTTATCGCTTATCCATTTGACGTGATTCTGCAGGATAGAAAAGGAGAAAATGACATCACTTACAGAATATCGATAGGCAATTGATTATTCTTGCGTCGCAAATTTTTTAGAGTAGATTCTAAGGCGAAGTTCAATAATTCCTTGCTTTTTCAGTGTAAAATCTTATATAAAAACTCTCTTTTGGGATTAATATGCAGCTGCAATTTTATCCTTACGATTTTGAGTACAAAGTGGAAGAAGGAAAGACTTTTTTCTACTTCTACGGCCGCACCAAGGAAGGGCAGAAAATAGCAGTTAAGCATCATTACCAGCCTTTTTTCTATGCAGGCGCATCAGGCATCGATAAAAAGCAATTCGAAGAACGGGCGCTGAAGCTGTTGCTGAAAGCAGGGATCGAGCCGGCGCAAGTCGTTAAGTTAGAATTAGTGGGAAAAAATCTGCTCGGCAAGAAGCAGGAATTCTATAAGGTCTATACCAATTATCCTAAAGCGGTCCCCTTGTTGGCAAAGGAAATCCAAGACTGGGGAATATCCTGCTACGAGAGAGATATCCTATATGCGCATCGCTATCTGCGCGACCATGATATCATCCCCATGAAGGAAGTTATCGCCGTCGGAAGTTTCATGCCCAGCCAATGGATGCGTGTCCCTGTTTTTCTGGCAGATAAAGTCGAACAGCCGAAGACGGCTAAAACACTCTCTGCGGCAGAATGGCGCATATTGGCTATCGATATCGAGACCTATGCGGTAAAGCGCGAGATTGATGCTACTAATAATCCTATATTGATGGTGGGATTATTTGGCATGGGAAAAGATGGGACAGAGTTTCGTAAAGTGATCACCTGGAAGGATACAGTTCTGCCTGAGTATGTGGAGATAGTGCAAGATGAGGCGCAGTTGTTGAAAAGGATGAAGGAGATAATTTTAGAATATAATCCAGATATCCTTGCCGGGTATTTTACTGATGGGTTTGATTTTCCGTATATCCAAGTGAGAGCGCAAAAACACAATGTCCGTTTTGATCTAGGCGTAGATCATTCAGAGCTTATCGTAACTCAAGGTGGTTTTTCTGAAAAAGAGAGCAAGATAAAAGGCTATCTGCATCTGGATATGCTGAAGTTTATCCGCAATATTTTTGGAAAGGATCTGGATGTCGAGACATATTCGCTGGATGCGGTTTCCAGACAGTTATTGAATCACCAGAAACATAAAGTTGAACTTGACCAGCTTTCTGCGGTGTGGAATGATCATCCCGAGAGGTTAGCAGAATATTGCGCATATAATCTTCATGACAGCTTTTTAACCTATAAGTTATGTGAAAAATTATTGCCAGACATGATTGAATTTACGTCTATAGTCGGATTGCCAACTTTTGACGTGATCAGGATGCGTTTCAGCAAATTAGTGGAAAGTTACATCCTCAAGCGGGCGACGGAATTTGACATAGTTGCTCCAAATAAGCCAGAAAATACGGAGATCTCCCAGCGCATGGAAGAGTCTATCCAAGGCGCGTTTGTCTATGAGCCTACGCCTGGATTGTATACTGACGTAGTAGTGTTTGATTTCCGATCGTTGTATCCTACCATCATCTCTGCGCATAACATCGGTCCGGAAGGATTGAAATGTTCCTGCTGCGCGGATAATCCTCAAGCTCATGTTCCTGGCAAGGAAGAATATTGGTTCTGCATGAAAGAAAGAAAATTTTTGCCTACGCTGTTAGAGCAATTGATCATGCGCAGAGCCGTGATAAAGAAAGAGATCAAAGAAGCAAAGAAAGAGAAAAAAGAAACATCGCTGCTAGATGCACGATCTTACGCGCTGAAGGTCATGGCTAATTCATTTTATGGTTATCTTGGATTTTATGCAGCAAGGTGGTATAGTCTTGAATCTGCCGCTTCGACTACGGCGTATGCACGGAATTATATCACTACCACCATCTCCGCCGCACAGGAGAAGGGATTTAAGGTGGTGTATGCGGATACTGATTCTTGTTTCTTGCTGTTAGAAGGAAAAAAAATGGATGATGCTATCCATTTCATGGAAGAGATCAATGAAACACTCCCCGGAAAGATGGAGCTGGAGTTAGAAGGAAATTATCCAAAAGGAATATTTGTAGGTTTGAAAGGAAGTGAAAAAGGTTCTGGGAAAGCTGGGCTTTCCGGAACCCCCACAGAAAAAACTGTGGTGGGGGCAAAGAAAAAGTATGCACTGCTGCGCCAAGACGGAAGCCTGAAAATCACCGGATTTGAGACGGTGCGGAGGAATTGGTCTCTTCTGGCTAAGGAAGTGCAGGAGAAAGTTTTAAGATTAGTATTGCAGGAAAAAGCGGATGAGGCTTTGAGATATGTGAAGAACACCATCAAGGAACTGCGCAGCGGCAAAGTGGTGTTGGATAAATTGATCCTGAAGACGCAGATCACCCGCGATCTTTCCAGTTATTCTTCTTTCGCTCCACATGTTAAAGTAGCGCAGGAGATGAAAAAGCGCGGTGAAAAAGTAGATGCAGGCACCTTGGTATCTTTTGTCATCGTCAAGGGCAAGGGATTGGTAAGAGACAGGGCGAAAATTCCTGCCGATGTCAAGGAAGGGGAATACGATGCGGAATATTATGTTGACCATCAACTGATTCCTGCTGTAGCCAGTATCTTTGCGGTGCTGGGCTTTAAGGAAGAGGAAGTGTTTAAGGAAACTTCGCAGACGGGATTAGGAAAGTTTTTTTGAGAATTATTGTTCATCTTTGTGATAGAGATCAAGAAAAATAAGTTTGTTTTCTTCTTTGATATAAGCATACGACAACCGAAATGACCCGATATACACTTCTCTGGTGCCTTTGCGTGCATGCCGCATAGGTTTTCCAATTTCTGGATTTTCAATGATTTTCTTTATATGTTTTCTGATCTTCTCTTTATCAGCGTTATTTTTAATCTTGCGAATAATAGAAAGGAAGTCTGGAGAATAATCTATATTCATTTATCAAGCTCCGCTAAGAAATCATCTACTGACTTTGAAACAAATTCTCCTTTTTCGTATTTTTTCCATGCTGCTTCAGTCCTGCGGGCAAATTCAAGATCTTCCTCAATGTTCTCATCAAAGTCTTCTACACTCTTGAGAATAAGTTGCTTCCCCGCTTTCATTATCACAAATTTTTCTCCATCATGGAATCCTTTCCTCATCTCTTGAGGGATTACTATCTGTCCTTTGGAACTCATTTTTGTTATTTCTAATTGTGCCATGCAGTAAGATTAATCTTACTGGTATAAAAATGTTTTGGTCGGAAAAGTTGATTCAAGGAAAGCTCGCAGACTGGATTGGGGAAGTATTTTTAGGGTTCCTGATTTTTTTAAATTTTATAAAAATTCAAAACACAATTCTTTTTCTGCATAGGCATTAATTCCTTTATTTCTGATCGTAATGCCTGCTTGCTTAGTAATTTCACCCATAATTTTGCTTTCAATGCCGTGCTGGGTGGCTAGGTTTATCACCGTATCGGGATCAGGAGTAATGATGATCATTCCCTGGCCCATGTTCCAGGTGCGGTAGGCTTCTGCGTCTGCAACGTTACCTTTTTCCTGGCAGTATTTCATCAAGTCGCATGGCTCGAATGGATCTACGTATGCTCCCAGGGAAGTTGGTTTTAGAACTCTGCCTAGTTTTCCGGGAAGACCTCCGCCGGTGATATGCGCGATGCCATGGATTTCTGCTTTTGCTTCTCGGTCCAGACTGCCCAGCATATCTACAACTGTTCCTGAATAAATTCGAGATGGATGCAAGGCTGCTTCGGCCAAATTTACTCCATTATACTTTTCCAAGTGCCATTCTTCTCCGTGTGCAGCTTTGAGAATTTTTCGTACTAAGGATAAACCATTGGATCTAAAACCATGTTCTCGTAAACCTACCATCTTATCACTTTCTTTGATTTCGTAGCCGGTGAGCATTCTGCTCTTACGTGCAAACCACACTACTCCTGCTCCCCAGTTGTAATTAAATGCTCCATAGCCTTGTACTCTGGCGCCCAGTTCAGCAACTTCTCCATTGACAATCGCGACATTAGCTTCCTTTGCGGCATTGATGTAGCCGACCGCTAATTGCTTGATAAAGTTGAGATAAGAATTATTATCATCGCCTAATTTTTTTACATCTAAGATAGAGCCGACCAGCACCGGTTCTGCACCGCGCACTACGGCATCATCACAGACCATGGCAAACAAGTCATACGCAACCGTATCATGTTTGGCTATCCGCTCTGCCAGTTCTACTTTGGTTCCCACACCGTCGAAACTGAGATTCATGTAAGTATCTGTCGGTAATCCCCCGACCTTAATGGCTCGCAATCCGGAGAAGTCTTCGAAAATTTCTACTACTTCGCCTATTCTTCCCTGGCGATTTTTCCAGGTCTGTTTAGCAGCTGTATAGAGAACTTTGGAAACTTCATCCCCTAATTCAATATTGACGCCGGAACTTTGGTAATCAGATTTCATGCAAAAGAAAAATGAAAATTGGTTTATAAATTATCTCTTAATGCTTAGGCAGTATTTATCAGAAAGTCGATATTCTTTGTATTTCTTGCGACTTTTTCTACTGAGCCAATTTTAAGCTAACATTTATATAATTCTAACACAACTAAACAGACATGGAAGTGGGTGGACAAGCAGTCATTGAAGGCGTGATGATGCGCAACAAGGAAAATTATGCAGTCGCAGTGCGCCTTCCGAATGGCAAGATAAAGATCAACAAAGAGAAAAGCAGCGCCTTCCCAAAATGGTTTAATGTTTTCTTCGTCCGGGGGGCAGTAGGGTTAGGGTATGCTTTATATGATGGTATCCGAGCTTTGATATGGAGCAGCAATCAAAACTTAGGCAAGGAAGAAAAGCTCAGCACTAAGGAGATTGTAGGAACGTTAGGCTTGTCTTTCCTGTCTGCTATCGTTTTATTTGTAGGGTTGCCTTTTTTTGCCGCCAGATGGATACAAAGCGAGGGAATGTGGTTCAATCTATTTGACGGCCTATTCCGAGCAGCATTATTTTTAGGATATCTTCTGCTTATCTCACGCATGAAGGATGTCAAGACCTTATTCCAATATCATGGCGCTGAACACAAGACTATCTACTGTTACGAAAACAAGAAAGATCTGACCGTGGAGAATGTGCGCGGCTTTTCCAGATTCCATCCGCGCTGCGGAACCTCGTTTCTGTTCCTTATACTGATCCTTTCCATCGCTACCTTTAGTTTTTTATCCGGGCCGATCTGGGTTAAGCTGGGCGGAAGGTTGTTATTGCTGCCAGTCATTTCTGGAATAGGGTACGAACTGATAAAATTGAGCAGTAAACATGGGCAGAATAATTTTGTGAAGATAGTCACTGCCCCTGGATTGTGGCTGCAAAGGATCACCACCAAAGAACCTACCGATAGACAGATAGAAGTAGGGATAGCTTCGTTGAAAGCAGTTCTGAAATGAATTAGGATAAGTTATTCTAGAATAGTCATTTCTGCTTATTTGATTTAAGGATGATGCTGTCTGTAATGCCTCATCTTTTCTTTTACCGCGGCATAAAAATCAGCGCTGCGAAGACGTTCAAATCCTATCTTAAAAGGAGCGAATCTTTCAGTATCAAGGAACTTGTGGTGATGCAGCAGGGCAGGAAGTTTTGGATCAGCATCAGTGATGATCTGGATCAGGCGCTTATGCGAACTGCTTACTACCTTAGCTCCATTTGATTTTGCAGAATAATATATCAAGGTCATGACTTCATCATCAGTTACCAAGGATGGAATGGCGCTTCTCAGCTCTAAACCTATCTTCTCATCATAGCCGCCTTGTACCGGCCTGGAAGTGCATTTGTCATAAGTATCCACGCCGTCAACAATAAACCCGCCCATGAACGCGGAGAGCGCCTTAAGCCAGCTCTTTTTCTTGTACATCTCTCCCATCATGATAAAAGCGGTATCATCGGAAGTTCCTAATCCTTTCTCTCTTCTGACATAGATGACTTCAGCATTAGGGTTGTCGTCAGTGGTGATTAATCCCTTGGCCCGAAGCTCATCGATCTTGTTGTCGTCAGCTTCTTCAGAAGCGAGATCTTGGACGAAAAAAGGATATTGTTGTTTTAGTTTTTCAGCATCTACCAAGTAAGTCTCTCCGCCGCCGATATGCAAGTCGCGGCCATGGATAGTTGTTACAAATTTAGCGGTAGTTTTCTTTCTCCATTGATAATTATCCATCAGTCCTGCCAATGCCATCCCCTTGAGAGCATGTTCTGTGTCAATGCGATATCCGCGCAGGAATTCAATCCCCAGCAGCGGCTTATCACGGATGATTAATCGGTCGGTCTGATCTTTTTTGGCCAGCTCGATCCATTCAAAAACTTCATCTATATGCTGCTGCCTGGTATTCTTAATTTTTGTCAGATCAAGATCCGCGGCGGTGATGATGTCAGCGATGGTAGCAAATGGGAATTTTGCTTCTCGATAGAATATCTTGTGGCCGTTCTGAGCGTGGCCTAAGACGCTCTGCACCAGAAGCGCATCATGCAGGCTTTCATCCAATGCCAGCTTGCTGTCTTCTTTCGTTTTTGCCAGATCGGCCTTGACCAGATGCTTGAAGAAAGGGCTGTCAGGAGAAGAGATGTAGATGCCATTGCCCAAATGATTATCCATGAGATCTTACCAAGAACACCATTTTTAAAGCTTTCTTAATTAATATACAACGTTGCTAATATGCCCTTCTTTATTGATCCTTATGATGTTCTGCACAAAGCTTTCTATCTTTGATTCATGAGAGACGATGATGGTCTGTCTGGCTTGCAGCCTTTCCAACACTTCCCGCACTTTATCTAATTGTTCTATGCTGAATCCGTCAGTAGGCTCGTCGAGGATGAGCAGGTCTTTAGTATTGATGGTATGGATTAGCGTGTTGATGACTTTATTGAGAGCCAGCCGATAAGCTAAGGCCGCGGAAGTTTTTTCTCCCCCGCTTAGATCGTTGAAGGCTATTTCATAGCCATTCTGCATAATTACAGGCGCGAAAGAATCATCTAACCTGGAAAAAGTGTTCAAATCTTCGATCAGGATGGAGAACCATTCCTGGAACAGCTGGTCGAAATGATAGTGTATGCTGATCATGACTTGTTTTTCTATGGTGTAAGTCAAAGGGAGGAAATGCTCTTCCAGCCAGAAATATAGCTCCTGCATGCGCCCAAGCTTTTCTTTCTCTTTATTGAGAAGGCTGATCTTTTCCTGCAATTCTAAGATATATCTTCTGGTGCTTTCAGCCTGCGTCTGCATCTGAGCTATTTTAACTGCTGTTTCCTTTTCCTGCTCAATAAATTCTGATGCGATTTTTTTATAGGCAGTGATGACAGCGGTAAGATCTTTCTTCAGGCTGATGATATTTTGAAGTTCTTCTTTTTTCCTTTGCATCTGCATCTTCTTAAACGCATACTGCTGTTCCTGCTGAAGCAGTTCCTGCAGATTTTTCTGTAA
>CAYIZT010000005.1:0-32388 GCA_964368095.1 uncultured Methanosarcinales archaeon | reverse complement strand
TACCACCGTAACCACTTGGACAGTTAATGGAACTTCGGGAAACTTAATTACTATAAATAGCACTACGACTGCAACCCATGCCCTCACCAAATCAGGCGGAGGAGTAATTTCCAGCGATTATCTAAGCGTTCAGCATTCGGTGAAAGTCCCTTCCCCGGCACCATTTTTACTTATTTAGTTATCCACTCCCGCACTGGACAGGTTCAGCTAAAATATTTAAACAAGTTCTAAGCTCATTCTTTTTTGTTGTAGAAAAGAATGGAGCAGAAATGTTAAAACTCAATAGTGAATTGTGTGAATTAGTAGGGGCTTTTATTGGTGATGGTTATCTTAGTAAATACGGTAAAAATGGCCTGGTAGTAGGCTTAACTGGCAATGCTATTCTTGATGAAGAATATCTTAAAATTCATTTAGTTTCCATCGTGAAAAGAAATTTTCCTTTTGCAAGACCTTCATTTTGTTACAGGAATGATGAAAATACTTTACAACTACGATTTTACTCGCTAGAGCTTGCTGATTTCTTGTTATCTTTAGGTTTTCTGCCTGGAATCAAAACTAGGACAGTCAAGATTCCTTCAATAATAGAACAAGATAAGCAATTGCTGTATGCAACAATTAGAGGAATTTTTGATACTGATGGTTGTTTGTTTTTAGATAATAGAAAAAAGTACAAAAAGCCATATCCAAGAATTACCATTCAAGTAGCAAGCATTCCCCTAATAAGCCAATTAGAAAAGCATCTTTCCTCGGAGTTTAGCTTATATGTAGATAAGAGCAATAGAGATGGCAAAAGGAATACTTTAGAGATTTATGGCCACAAACAACTGGAAAAGTTTTTAAAACAAATAGGGTTCTCGAATAAAAGACATTTGTCTAAACTGCCCTCGTGGCCTAGCGGTAGGGCGTTACCTTGGTAAGCTTTTCCAATGAGGTAGAGGTCGCGAGTTCAATCCTCGCCGAGGGCTTTTTTTTGATTTCTAAGACGAACAAAGAATACGTTGCAAAATCTTTCCAAAAAAGATTGACTTTTCCACACTTCGCTGATTTGCTTTGCTACTTCTTAATGACAATATCCCCAAAAATTTATAAACAGCGCACCTGCATTTACTTATAATGACATCAGATTTTGTATTAGCAAGAAAAGCACTGGTAGAATCAGAGGAAGAAGCCCTGGAGCAGGAAGCTGAATTAGAGGAAAGAGTCCGGTTTCATGATAAGTACACTCGCCTTGATTTTGTCGGCAGCGGCGGGCAGGGGCAAGTCTACAAAGTAAAAGATAACCAAAGCGGTGCCATTCTGGCTGCCAAGCGCATCCCTTTAGATAATTGGGATCACGTTGATGCGCTGCAAAATGAGGCCAGAGCCCTGCAGAATTTGAATAACCCTTACATACCTGCATATCGTGATTTTTATGTTCAGGAAGATGTAAGCTGGGGAAATCCTGAATATGTCTTAGTGACAGATTACGTTGCCGGGGAATCTCTTTCTCAGAAATTACAATCCGGAAGGAGATACAACGAAGAAGAATTGACAAATATTAAAGCTCAGGTTCTTGATGCGCTGAATGAAGCTCACCGGAAGGGAATTGTTCACCGAGATATCAAACCTGCTAATATCATGCTTGATGAACAAAATAATGTAAAGGTAACTGATTTTGGGATCGCCAAATTTCTGGGAGAGAAACCTAGGACCAGAACGCTGGGAGCGGGAAGCGCTTTTTATATGGCTCCCGAACAGGTAAAAGGAGAAGAGATCACTCCAGCTACTGATTATTATGGTTTGGGTATCACCCTTCTTGCCATCGCTTCCGGGAGAGAAGCTGACTATGAGATGGAAATGGATCCTCTGGAACAATTGGGAAAATTAAATTTAAGCGAATCCTTCAGAGAGAGCTTAAAGTTAATGCTCAGTGCAGATCCTCAGAAAAGAAAGGAAGGATTGGTTGAAAAAGCTGAGGAAACCAGGAAAGTAAATTTAAATGGTTATATTTCAAAAGAAAAAACAGAACTTCCTGTAAAAGGTAAAAAAATTACAGTTCAGCTTCCTGAGATATATACTGTTTTGAAACAGAATCACTTCATCTGGCCAGCAAATATTGCCAGGCATGTTGGAGGAAACCAAGAGGGAGTTTTCGTAGGAGCTAACATAGCTCACATTGTTGGAGGATACCAATTTGGAGTTTTAGCAGTAGCCAACATAGCTCACACCGTTGGAGGAAACCAAGAGGGAGTTTTTGTAGCAGCCAACATAGCTCACACAGTTGGAAGAGATCAATGGGGAGTTTTAGCAGCAGCTAACATAGCTCACACAGTTGGAAGAGATCAAATTGGCTTAGTAAACATTGTCTACGGAGAAACCAGGGGAAATCAATATGGAATAATCAACTATGCAAGAAAGCTTTCTGAGGAGTCCAGACAATACGGCCTGATAAATTTACGCGGCAGGCATTCCAGGAAAAGATGGTCCAGCGGACCGGAAAGATGGTGGAATCCGGAAATTTCCTTTTTAGTGGGAAAAGATAAATAATACACACCTGTTTTCTCATTCCTCGTCAGTATCCTTTCTTGGTAAACCTTTATATATAATACTGGAAAATATAGTTTACAATGGATCTTAAGACTTATTGTCGACGGCATAATGTGGTACCTTATCATGACTTTATTGCTGATCTACAGAGCAAGAGCATCATTTTCATAGGCGAAGTTAATCATTTCAGTCCAAGTCAGGAAAATAACGAAAAAATAATCTTAACCGCATTGGCGGGCAAAGAAAGTATGGGTATAGCAACTGAGGATATTTCTGATCCTGTCTATCGTTCTAAAAGAGAGATGCTTTCCAGGTTCAGCTCTTCTGATCTACACTATCTGCCCTCAGAAAACAGGCCGATGCTGGCCCAATTGGAGCCTATGCTGCGCGGCCAGCAAAAACTCATAGTTGTTGTCGGCGCCATGCATCTTAACGGTCCTTTTTCCATCGATGCTCTGGTTAAGAGAATTCATCCGGAGAAGAGCAGTGTCGCCGTTTTTTTAGATGACAATATTACTCCCCAGGACATCTATAAAAAAAATACACTTGCAAGAAAAGATTATATCGTAGCAGGAAATATTCTAATTTAACAACTAATTTAGCGGAACTATTTTTGTAGCGACGCCGGTAAGTTTTTCCAAGGCTTTTGCAAATAGAAGCTGTAATCTCCGCAGTTCATCAAGATCTTCTTTTTTTACCGCCCATCCCTGATCTCGGTCATTATCTGCTGCATGGGCGATATCATATAATACTAATCGTAGATTTCTCTCAAATAATGCTGCCAAGGCCGCATTTTTCTGCTTTAATTTATCCATGGCGGTGATGTTAGTATTTGTATTTATCTTTGCAAGCAGTTCTCTGCTTTTCTTAAGTGCAGCGGTCACGAATGTATTTGTCATAACTGTTCCTGTTGTAGAATAATAATCTATATAAAGATTTTGGTCAGGGAGAATAATATGCTACAGGAAGCGCTGCGTCAATTAAAGGATAAGATCTCTGCTTTCTCACCGCAGGACCAGATCATCTTTAATAATAGGCTTATTGAGATCAGCAAAGCCCATTTTTTACCCATCACGACCGACTCTTCATCAAAATCTTTCTCGCCATCGATCGCTTTTGTCGATGGGGGCCAGGCAGAAATCATCTCTGCCGGTAATTTCTGTCTGAGTTTTATCCGCGTTGCGGCATTAGTCTATTCTAATAACCAGAAAATCAAAGAGTACAAAGATGAATTCTATCTGTTGACGACAGCCAAATACGAAAAGGATGATATTTTTTATGAATCAAAAACATTCCCTTCTGCCGGTAAAACCTTGATTGACGAAAATGACCTGCAGATCTCTTCAACAGATGTTTCCATAAGATTAGGGATGGAACGCGCCGCTATAACTTCGGTAGCTTCTGTAGCCAGGCGGTTTGCCGAACTATCTTTGTGCGGTAAAATTTCTGCGGATATTATTGTTCTGGACGGAATTCTGAAACCATCATATCGCAATGAAGAAAAATATCTTTCCCTGCTTCCGGCCAAAGTCTGCGCCCTGGCTAAATCATCCTCTCTCTTTACAGTTTCAGGCAATTCTCCGCTAGTTTTATTGAATAAGCTAAGCTCATTGCCGCTATGGAGCTACAGTATCGATGATGCAAATTTCTTTGTCAAACTTCATCCCAGATCAAAACACGTTTTCCGCTTCACCGGAAACAGGGATTATTTACCGCATCTTGCTGAAAACAGCAAAGACGCGATATTCTTAGGATATCCCTACGGCCTAATCAGCGCAGACCGATCAGCTCGGGTCAGCAATGAAGAAAAAAATAGCCTGCGCATGAATATCTTGTTAAAAGCAGAGAATAAAGAGATCATGGAATATCTATCAGCTACCAATGCTCATGATATCTTGGATAGTTTAGGGTGAAGCTGCTTCCTCATACACCTTCCAGAACTCTTCCACAAATTCTTTAGCGATCGCTCCATCTTCGACGATAATCACATTTTCATCGTTCCTTTGATCCCCGTTGGCAGTAGGATTGAATGATCCGGTAATCACTGTCTTTTCATCGACGATGAAAACTTTATGATGCAGATTATACTTATTCCCGTCCTTGTGAACATCAATCTTATTCTGCAGCAGGCGGTCAAACTCAGAATATTCTGAGATCTGTTTCAATTCCATCACTCCTTTGACTTCGATCCCATCTACATTTTTCAGCAATAAAATGTTGGCAATCCCGTCATGGGTGAATGAAAAGGTCATGAAATAGATCGATCTCTCGGCTTTTTCCAATTCTTCTTTAACTTGTTCTGCACAGGCATCTTCCGGGCAGAAATAATTCTCTATTTTTATGACCCTGTCTTTGCCATCCAGCTTGTCTTTGACATCAAGAAAGATCTCCGGATTTTTCACTCTGCTTCCTCTCTTAAATTCCCCGTTCCACATCTCCTGGAATTCCGCATCATAATTATGCGCTATCATCGCAGAATCGATCAACAGCAGATTATTGTTATTCTTATGCGCGTCATTGTCGGTAGGATTCATGGAACCGGTGCTTAATTTTTTTCCATCGACGATGCAGAACTTATCATGCATCAGTCCGTAAGTATCGGCTTTGACAAAAGAATAATTAAATTTCTTGAGGTAATCATCATCAGTCACTACTTTAACTTCTATTTCTTTTTGCTTTTCCAATAGTTTCTCCTGCACCGATTTTAATCCCACATCAAATAAAGCGCAATGGATGGATTTTTCAGCAGAATCTAAAAAAGAGACCAAAGCTTGTTCACAATTTTCGCTAGGACAGAAATACACTTCTATCTCTCCTTGGTCATGTACAGAAGTATCAGTGACTGCTACTTCTCCGGTTGAACAGCCGCTTGCCAGCAAGATGATTAATATAATGATAAGATGTCCAATGCCAAAATATTTCATCAGGGTGGCGGGAATTATTTTATTTATAATACCTTTGAATGATTAGGCTATCTTTTTCTTAGAAGTAGACACTAAATATTTGAAGACCCAGGGAGAGATCAGCGTAGTAAACAAGGCCATCACTACCAGGGCGGTGAAAATAGCAGGAGTGATGATCTCTGCGTTTAAAGCTAGAGTAGCCAAAGCCAATTCGATATCACCTTTCGGTGTAAGTCCCCAACCTATCAACATCCCTTCTCTAAATGTGCCTTTATTGAGCATGATGGCAATGATACTTCCGCCAACTGTCCCCAGTAAAGCGATGGCGATAAGGATGATCAAGAAAAACATATTTGCACCGATACTGCCAATATCTGTGTTTAAACCTACCCATACAAAAAAGAGAGGGACCATGAAGCCGAATGAGATGATATGGAGCGACCTGGCGATATCATGCTCTTCCCAATCAGGGATAGTGACATCTTTAAAGATCGTTTGCCGTACTACTACGCCGGCAATCAAAGCGCCCATCAAAAAACCCAACCCAAATAATTCTGCTAAAGAAGCGATCAGAAGAACGATAAGTAAAGCGCCGGTAAACCGAGCAGTGCTGGATTTTTCCCGTTCAAAAAATTTTAAAGTAAGAGGTATAAACCAGATCCTGGCTACTGCGATAAGCGCAACAAAGAAAGTTAAACCTAAAGCTAAAGTAAGATGGGGGTTATCAGCGACTGCTACTTGAAAGAAAGAAAGTATAATGCTGATTAAGATCAATTCAATGATATCGTCTATCGCACCAGCGCTGATGATTGTCTCACCTAATTTTGATTTTACTAACTTTAATTCTTCCAGGAAATCAAGAGAGACCGATTGGGCACTCACTGATAGAGCAAGTCCGATGATCATGCTGACAATAGTAGTAAAATCAAAAACATATTTCATCACTAAAAATCCCATCAGAAATGGGACGGCAGTATTGATTAAAGAGATAGTGATTGATTTTTTGATATTTTTTTTGAAAACAGATAGATTTGTCTCCAATCCTACGTAATAAAAAAGCAGGATGATCCCTAAATTTGCTAAAAAGGAAAGAACATCCGTATTTTCTTGGTTCCATAAAAAAGATTGGAATGCGCCTATGCCCAGAATAAGCCCTGCTCCTACCTGCCCAACCACTCTGGGGATGCCTAGGAGCCTTTTCAAAACCTCCGATATAGTAAAAGCTAGCAGAAGCGCTACCAAAATCATCACAAACGGGGACACCATCTTTTTTAAGAAGTATTGTTTTGGCCTTTTTTAACGTTACTGTTTTGATCTGCTCTATCCTGAATCTCGCTATCGCTTAGGGTTAGCATCGACTCACTTTTAGTATTAATAATTGTATTGCGGTGCCCTCCCGTAGGGAGCGTCCCCTTCCGCAATCAAAGTGATGTCAAATCTATCGTTCGTGTATTGATGCTAACCGCATTCATGATAGAGCTGTTTTGATTGGTCAGCGATACAAACTCTCTGCTATAGAAATTCTTAAATAACCTCTTTAAGCTGAGCGGAACATGGTATCTTCATCACGCTCTGGAAAAGCAGGACTTCCCCCCGGTACTTTGATGCATATCGGGGAAGCCAAAGAACATATCCCTAAAATTTCCATCATCGATTATGACCCTGTCCATTTTCAAGAAAAGATTGCCGGGAAGGTGGAAGAATGTTTCCCCTTCCGTAGAAAAAAGAGCATAACCTGGATCAATATCGACGGAATCCATGACTCTAAGATCATCCATGATCTAGGAGAGCATTTTGGCTTCCATCCGCTTCTGCTGGAAGACATCATGAACAATGAGCAGCGGCCTAAGATCGAGACCTTTGAGGACCATCTTTTTATTATCCTGAAAATGCTTTCTTATCATCAAAAAGAAGTTGCCACGGAACAGATAAGCATCATCATCGGGAAAAACTTTGTCATATCTTTTCAGGAGAAAGAGGGAGATATTTTTGATCCGATCAGGAAACGGATACGGGAAAACAAAGGAAAATTGCGAAAACGCGGCCCTGATTACCTTGCTTACTCTCTCATCGATGCCATCGTCGATCATTATTTTGCTGTTTTAGAAAAACTGGAAGGAGAAATTGAAGAGGTGGAAGAATCTATCTCCAGGCCTACTGAAGGAACCATCAGAACCATGCATCACTTGAAAAGGCAGACCATCCTGCTGCAGCGTTCCATCTGGCCTTTGCGCGAAGTTGTTAGCGGCATGATGCGGTCAGAATCAAACTTACTTGCGAAGACTACCGCCATCTACCTGCGTGATGTATATGATCATACCATCCAGATCATGGATACCATCGAGACTTTCCGTGATATCCTTTCCGGCATGATGGAGATATATCTGTTCAGCTTAAGCAATAGGACCAACGAGATCATGAAAGTCCTGACCATTATCGGGACAATTTTTATCCCTTTGACTTTTATTACCGGGGTATATGGTATGAACTTTGATTTCATGCCTGCTCTCACTTGGAAATATGGATATTACGCGGTAATGATAGGGATGTTGATTATCGTTATTTTCTTGCTGGGATATTTCAGGAAGAGAAGATGGATCTGACCTTGGCTGAGCAGGTTTAAGCGTAACTTTTTTAAAGCCATCTCAAAATAAGCTATAAACCATCAATGTGGGTAGTTGCTTACCTGAAGATGGGGTAAGTCATGAATAGGCGGAAAATCTTCTCCACCACGCACTAAAGTGCGTGGCTTGAGCGGGAGAAGATTTTTAACTCCGCCTATTGTGACATAAATAACCAGAGCCATTCATCCCGAGTTAAAACTCGGGGCTTTCTGGTTATTTAATGTAAAATAAACATATTAAACGGAGGCAAAATAAAATGTCATTATACAAATACGTACGTGAAGCGTGGCGAAAACCGCACGACAATAAGGAGTTATGGAGAGAACGTCTTCTAAGCTGGAAACAAGATCCGACTACTACTAAAATAGAAAAACCTACGCGCTTAGACCGGGCTCGGTCATTGGGCTACAAAGCTAAACAAGGATATGTCGTAGTCCGCCAAAGAGTCACTCGCGGAGGACATGTCCGTCCGCAGATCAAGGGAGGCAGAAAGCCAAAACGTTCAGGGATCAGACTTAGCTTGCACAAGAGCTATCAGGCGATCGCTGAAGAAAGAGCTCAAAAACAATATACTAACCTAGTCGTGCTTAATTCCTACTGGGTCGCTCAAGACGGGGAATATTACTGGTATGAAATTATCCTGGTCGATCCAGATCATCCGGTGATTAAGGCAGATCCAAAGATCAACTGGATCTCTGCACAGAAAAACCGCAGCAGAGCTTTCCACGGAGTTACTTCTGCTGGCAAGAAATCACGCGGTATGGGCGGCAAGGGTAAAGGGTACGAAAAAGCTCGGCCCAGCCGTAGAGCGCACTTAAGGATGCAGTAAGCATCCGGTAGTATTTTATTTTTTTATTATTTTTCTATTTTTCTATTTTTATTCTTCTTTTCTAATAATTTTCTAATAGGTTAGATGTTTAATTTTAAGCTTAAATCAGCATTAGCTTTATATACCCTAATCCCTTTGTTTTGACCGATGTTAAAAAGAGGACAAGTAACTATTTTTTTAGTGATAGGTATAGTTATTTTGCTATTGGCAGCGTTGTTTTTCTATCTTTTCGGCCGGATTACCGAAGCACCGCTGCAAGTGGAGCAAGAAGAAGCAGTCAAGTATTTGGGAGTGGCCGGAACAGTGCAAAGTTTTGTTGAAAAATGCATCAAAGATACCCTGGATCCCGCGGTCTATCTTTTGGCGGTCCAAGGCGGCGTGATCTATCCAAAAGAAGACAGCCTTATCCTTTTGACTGATCATGGCTTAGTCAACTATGCCTGGATGAATGGGATCAGCGGCCTGTCCAGAGATAAGATGGAAGAAGATTTAGCCGCCTATCTGGAAAAAAATATTGATTTTTGCCTGGGAGGTTTTGAAACTTTTAAAAAACAGAATATCTTGGTTACGCCTAATTATAAAAAGATAGATGCTGAGGTCGCCATCCAGAAATCAGCGATAAGATCAAAACTGACTTTGCCTCTTCAACTGCTTCTTTCCAATGGTGATGAACAGAGTCTTAGCATCTTCAGTGTGCAGCAAACAAGCAGCTTGGGTTCAATAGTCGAAGTGGTAGAAGCTTTGCGATTCCCTGACCTTGGCCCTGAAGATTTTCTTTCTGTTCCATACCAGTCGGCAGTATTCCCCTTTGACGAATCAGTGATAATCTATTCCTTATCAAAAAATGAACAGGATGAACCTCTTAACTTCATGTTTGCGGTCCGCAATGATTTTCCGGCGAATAAACCTCCGCAGTTAGCATTCATCCCAGACAAAACTTTTAGGGTCGGAGACCGATGGCAGGAACAGCTCGATGCCGATGATCCAGATAATGATATCTTGGCCTACTCTTCAGATTCCAGTGCTTTTTCCGTGTCCAAAGACGGTTCGGTGGATGTTGAACTGGCAACAACTGGAATTTTTGAAGTCACTTTTAGCGTCGAAGATAAACGCGGCGGAAAAGATGAACAAGAGGTCAGCATTTTAGTCTTAGAAAAGAATGAAGAATGATGAAGAATAAAATAAACCGTTTTAATGCACTATTTTTTATTTGTATCCTGCTTATCAGCCCTTTCTCTGTAGCACAGGATGTTGCGCTTCCAGATCAATCCTCTCCGCAGGATCAAGAATTTCTGCAGGATCAGGAATCTCAATACCAAAATGAGTTCAATAACGATCCTACTCCGGAAAATTTCAATAATCTGCCTAATCCTACTGCAGCAGATCTGGCTAAGGTATCAGATCCTACCTTGGAAAATTTCAATCACTTGTCTTCGGATGAGCAAGGGACTTATTTAGCTGATGAAAATCTTTACCAGCAGGAATTTGCGGAGCAATATTATTCTGAAGCAGCTAACTGGGGGACCAATGCGCAGGCTGACAGTGTTTTCTTTAAGCAGCAGACGGGATTACGCGATTTCTTGAAAAAAGGATTATCTGAAAAAGATGCGGCGCAGCAATATTTTATCAAGACGTTCAATGCTCCATATAAGTTTGATCAGATCGCTGAAGATTTTTTCTTTGATCAGGAAAAAGGGATGCTTAGAAATGGATTGACCAATCTGGTCATGGCTAATTTTAGAGACGATAAATCAATCCTCGGCATAACTTCAACTATCGGCGGTTTTGAGATCTCCAGAAAGATCGAAGAAAAAGAACAAAAAGTTTCTGTAGGCGGAACTGAAGCTAAAACCGTCTCTTATGATGCAGAGAAGGGAAAGTTTACTTTTCAACTCCCTAACGGGCAGCAGCAATTTGAAATCCCTGACGATGCTAAAGTGACGTTCACTTTTGATGCAGGAAAAGTAACAGTCGATGGTCCTGCTTCAGGATTAGTCAACACTAAAGAGGATTATGCTCAATTCATCAATCATGATGGAAAGCTGATCATAAGTTATAATGGTGATCTCGAAGCTGAAGATGCTGAGGTGATCACATCTAGGCTGTTCATGGATGGGCGTTACAGCAAAAGAGGAAACAAACTTGAAGCATGGGATGTTGGCAGGAGTGGGAAGCAAACAGTCATAGTCGATAAGAATGCCTGCCCGGAAACCGGAGCCTGTGTGGGCGTATCTACGCAAGGACAATGGGATGCTCGCTATCTGGCTGATAAAGATAAAAGCAAAGCAAGTGTCTTAAAAATAAATCTTGATGAAGTATCTTCTGCTTCTTCTTTTTACCTTGACCCGTCTAAGCCTCAGCCACAGGAACAAAAAAAAGCTGACCTCCTGCGTGAACAAGCACAGCAGCTGCGTAAACCGAATCAACCTCCTTTGCAAGGAAAAAATGCTGAAGTATGGATCAATAAAGATGCAGCATCTAAAGCGATAACTGTTACTTCTAAAGGAGTCGTAGCAGTCGGCCTTTACGATGCGCGGGGCAATTCCGCAAAACCGCTGCAAGACCAATTCAGTTACAAAGGCCTAAATGGCTTGTCAGAATTAGATGCGCAGTTTTCTGCGAGAACCCAGACTAATGTCCGTGGCCAGGCAGAGTTCAAGAACGATCAGTTCAAGGAAGGAATATTCACCAATCAAGATGGTGCAGTGATCAAAGTTAACCATGATAATTTTCGCCCGGATCAAGCGGATATGGTCAGAGCAGATTGCTTTGATTGCCGCTCTGGTGAAGCAATAGTTATTCAGAAGTCAATCAATATTGCTAAACAAACAAGTGTCCAAGGCGTCTTTGCCGGAGCGCATCGCGACAGCGTGCGGATGGTCATAGATGTAGATGAAACCGGAAAAATAAAATTTGAGCCCAGCCGGCAGGACTTAGGATTTCTGAGCAAGCAGATAGTACAAGAAGGACAGCAAGTTTCCATCGGCAACAATATGTTAGTTTCAGTTCCCTGCGGGGAATTAGAATGCAGCTTCAAGCTTTCCCGCGATCCAAGGACGGCTGAATTGGGTGCTGCTTATGAATTTGTTGATCCCAAAAATCCGGAAACAGCCGTTAAAAAAATTGAGTATCCGCTTACTGTTGGAAAAGCATTGGGCAGTGAAGCAGTTTTGGTATCGGAAGCGAATGCTGCTGAAGTTAGTAAGCTAACCGGGTTAGTTGAGGAAGGAAAATTCAATGAATTATCAACCCTTTCGTTTGATAAGGGGGATCCTGGATATGCCGCCCTGAAGAAAAAATTTCTGGCAGACAGCGGCCTGAACCTTGATGCCGTCTCCGATATTAAATATGCACGGGAACTTCAAACCATAATTGAGACTACTGCTAAAGCACGCGATACTTACCAGAAATATGGTATTGAGCTTGACGTCTTGGGGAATTTTAAAACCAGGGAAGATGCAGATAAATATCAAAAGATTGTGAATAAAGGTCTGGGTGCAGATGTGGATGAGCTTACCAGGGCAAAATGGGATTTATCTAGGATGCGGGTGAAGGAAGTGGAAGGTCTTCTTGCTGCCTGTCAAGGCACATCATATTGTTCAGTCAGCGAAAAAGATCTCAAGAGAGCCAAAGAAGAAGAGAGTACAATTCTGAAAGTAAGGACTTCCAATTACAACCGCTGGAAAGCATTAGTGGCAAAACAAGAGCTGGATAAATTTAAGAGAGAAGCTGAAGAAAGAGCTAAAAGTTCGGACAAGGGTATCGACGCTACCGATAAAAAAGAACTGGAAGATGCAAAAAGAAAAATTGATGATGGGGAAAGAAGAAAAGTTGATTTAAAGCATACTCAGGAGACACAAACAGGAAGAGTTAACAATTATCGTGCTGAGATAAAAGCTAAATTAGAAAAAGAATGGTTGGTCGGAGGAGGTGGTGCAGCAGCACGCCTTGCTATCGATTGGGACAAGTATGAAACTAATCCTGAATATGTCGTCTCTCTCATCGATAAACATGCGCCCCGCGGATTTTTTGATGACAAATTAGATCCTGAGCTGATTTCTCTTAGGGAATCTTTCCGTGCCGACGCTCAAGCTGCAGCTGAAACGGAAACAAAAATCGGGCGGTTAGATACCGATATAAAAGCATTTGAATCGCAAAACCAGGCGCTCATAGAAAAATATCGTTTAGAAGGGAAAGATGACGTCGCGGCAGAAGTTGCTTTATCTGCAGGGAAATATAATGAAGTGAATAATATCCTCACCGGGCCAAATCTCGCCACCCAGGAAGGCATAACGGAAGTAGTAAAATTAGGAAAAGATAAGGACGGCAATGTAGTGGTGCTTGAAACCTTAGACGTGTCTGTTTTAGCAGGACAAAATGTAGTGTCAGATGAAGTAGCTAAAGACATTAGTGGGCGGGCGGTACGCCAGCAAAGAGATGAAACTCTTGATCAAGTAGCTTTGCTTTACAATTACGGTTACGGCAGTGAAGCTGGCGCGAGGTTACAGGAAATCGAAGCAGATAATCCTGAGCTGGTGCAGAAACTGGAAGGAGCGGAAGAAGTTCCAGAAGCTTTGCTCGATCCAGATGTAGTGAATTTGAAAAAAGCACGGCTGGCTCAGAACGATTATGCTAAAGGAGTATTGGAACAGCGTGAAAAAGATTTAGAAAAAGCCGATCATCAAGCACGGCTGAAAAAAGAGGAAGAAGATCTAGGGGCAGGAAGAGAAGTTGCCAGAGCTTGGGAAAATATAGGGACTTCTGGTAATTTTCTTGATGCGGTTGCTGATACGGTAGCCTTAGGCGGGCATTCTGCTAACTTTCTTTTTGACAGCTCTGAAAAAGCATCTGCCGACGTATTAGGGATCACTCAGATCAGGGAAGATTTGGATCAACAGGCTTTTGAAGAACAGCAACGGCAAATACAACAGCTTCATAGTTTGCGGCTTAAGCTTGGAGATTACGAAAAGAAAGGGCTTACTCCCAGTCAAGCTTTTGCTGACGCCAGAGCGGGAATCAACCGAGGTGCTGATGGTGCGATACTTTCTTCTTCGGACCAGCTGCAGATCAGTATAGGTGACGAACCGGCTGCAGCATTATTAGAATTTGACTTGACTAGGTCAGTTTTCTCAGAAGCAGATAAGAAATTAATGGAAACCATGAATGCATTAGATAAGCCGGCTTTTATCGATCGACGTCAGCGTGAATATGAAGCAGAACGGCGGGAAATTGAATTTAATGTTATGGCCAGGGACGCAGAAAATACGCAGCGATTTAATAGAGATAAACTTGCCGGGGAAGCTGCAGCAAAATATCAGGAAGCAGTCGCAGTCTGTCCTGACTGCGCCGGCGCTAGCATTGTGCAGAACAATCTTGATACTTTAAACCAGAATGTTTTAGGAGATGTCATCGGCGTCTATACCGGAGAAAAAGTTGGAAGAGCTGTTGCCGGCGGCTTGGAAAGAGTTGGAGTTACCTATACCAGAGGAACTGAAGAAACATTTAGGGATATGGCTATCGCCAGCGTTGATGCGCTTATTGTCTTTGATATCGCAGAAGCAGTGGTAGGCGCTCCTCTTGCGGCGATAGACACTTTACAGAAACTGCGTAAGGCAAGCAAAGCAGTCGATGCCGCCGGAACAGCAGTCGATGCATATAGATATGCTTCCAAAGGTTCTCGAGAAGTTTATGCTGCAGCAAAAGCAGCAGAGAGAGCAGCAGACACGGCAGAAGCTACAGCTGAAGCCAGAAAAGCAGTTGATGCTGCTAAGACTGCGCTTGATGCAGAGATCAAAGCCGGGCAGCAGGCCAGTAAATATCAAAAGATCAATAGAGCAGTAAATACTCCTTTAGGGAAATTTGATCGTGATCTTGCCATAGCAAGAAATATTGAAATAGATAATATCGCTGCGCAAACCCAAAATCTTAATCAGGCGCAGCGGGAATTGACTGCGGCAAGATCCAGCGGAGATTCTCTTGCAGAAGGGCAGTCGTTAGTCAGGATTTCTGATGCGCAGGAAGCGATAGCAAGATCTGCTGACAATATTGATTCGCTGGATGATCTGTCGCGTGTTTCAAATATCGCCGGACCTAACCGCGGATCTGTACGGAAAGCTTGGGATGCCAGCTTCGGAGAAATATTTGGAGCCGGTCCAGGCGAAGAAGTGCTCAAAGCAGAAGATGATTTCATAAAAGCAGCAGACAATTTTGCGGAAGCGAGTGCAAATGCAAGATTAGTTGGTGATACGCCGGAAGCGATCATTTCCCGGGCAAGATTGGATGCAGCAAAAGAAAGCCTGGAAGTTGCGGCGAGAAAATTAGATGATGCATCTTTTGATAGAAAAGTTGCACGGAGCAAGGATGCACTCAGTGGGAAATTACAACGCGCTTTAGACGAGGTTCAATCAGGAAGAAGAAGTGAAGTCTATGATGCGGTAGGTGAAGAAGGAATTTTCAAGCTCGAGGACTTAGCAAGCAATCCTGCCGTGCGATTAGAAGCGGAAGGAACTGGATTGCGATTTGCAGTGCCTGAAGAAGCTCCTTCACAGCTGCGGATAGAAGTTGAGGAAGGGAATAATCTTCTGCTGCGGATAGATACCAGCGATGCACGTGCAGAAGCTGAATTGGAAGAACAGCTTTTGGAAATTCTTGCCGACAGCGAATATGCAGCTGCAAATGATGTGAAAGTAAGAAGGCTGCAAGCAGTGGGAGAGAAAAGAGCAGATAGTTTAGTTTCTGGTTCAGTCGATCCTTGTAATCTCAGAGCCGCTGCCATTTTTGGATTGGCTCCATGTATAGAAGGGGTTGCTGCTGAAGCGGCCGAAACAGCTGAAGAAATAGCGCCATCAACCGTTGCAGAGGATATTTTGGAAGAAGTGCCGCCTGGAGAAATTTCTAAGTTACAAAAATTAAGGATTGAGCAGACCATTGAAGCTCCGCCTTTGCCAGTAACTAAAATTGAAGAGATCATCACCCCGGAAATAACTCTGAAGCCTCAGCAGATCATCCGGGAAAAAAACGGGGTGGTGGTGGCGTCTGAAGAGAATATTTATTTTGTTGATGATCAAGGAAAGGTTTCTTCCATATCTTTAAATTATGATCATAAAGAAGGTGCCTATACCTTCAGTCCTAAAGAAACTCTCTCTGTAGATCAAGCCTTAGAACAAAAATTACTTGGCATTGCCAAAGATGTCCGCGAAGGTAAGATAGCTGCCTCAGAAGCTTCATCTGAAGATAAACTTCTTTTAGTTATAACTGAATCATTGGAAGATAAAACCTACTCCCTGCAAGTGGCCAGCCCTAAATTTGATGACCTTCTTTTGAATCCTTCAGGAACACATCAACAGTATTTATCAAAAGTAGACGACACTATTGAAGGAAATAGAAATCTTCAGTATATGCATAAAAAATTTACTGAGAAAGGCACACCCATCCATTATTCAATTGACGCTCCACATGTGACTTCACCAACAGCTATAGCAGTTTATTCCGAAGATTCTGAAACAGTCATGTACAAACTATTTGTTGACGATGAAGATATATTGTATTACGCTAATTTACATTTAGGGTACCAAGGAGATGATGTTGCAGCAGCACGGCAGATGGTTGCGCGATTGGAAGTGAGGGCTGCAGCAGGGCACGAGACCTATCACCATGCTTTCAGAAAACTTCTTACTCCGGAACAGCGGGCTGAATGGGGGGAGTACGTACAGTTGACCAGTGATCCAGCCATCAAAAGCGCAGTTAACTCCTTAGTCACAAATCCCGCATATATAAGTATTGCTAAAGATCTTCCTCCGGAACAAGCCTGGGTGATAGTGGCTGATGAGGTTTTTGCAAATAGAAATGACTTCCATGCCTTTGGTCCTTCAGAATTAAGAGGATTCAGCTTTATGGAACTTCCCGCCAGCCCAGAGGAGTTAAATCTGTTAAAACAGATGAGCATACTTCCGCCGGATTATGTGGTGCAGGAAGAACGCACTCTTGCAGATCTGCAATCCAAGAAATATTTCCGGGCGCAGACCAAGACTCAAGGTTCTATCGGCGGCGTATATGTAGCTACCGACGGGCCTTTTGTCAAGTATGCTTTTGAAGAAGAACGCGGCGGTTTATTGGGGCGAGTTTTCAAAACAAAAACTTCTGAAGCAAATCTCCACCTAGATGAGTTTGATCCGAGCACTCTTATTTTTGAGGGTGATCAAGTGCGAGTCAAGGTTAATGGGCAAAAAGTGTATGGTAAATATACTGGTGAAGATCAGAATAATCTTAAATTATTGGATGAACAAGGAAATGTTGTTCTGCTTTCCAAAGATCAGGTTGATTTTAATTCTTTAATTAAAGTTCCGGACGGAACGACTTCGGAAACAGTAAAGGTAGTGGAAGCAGCTGCCGTCCCAGAAGCGTTAGTTTCAGAAACTAGAGTGATAGTTACTCCTCAAGCCATCGAACAACACGTAAGGAACTTACAGAAACAAAATGTTGTTCTCGGTTCAAATCCGGAAGCGACAGTTCAAAGTATGGTGGCATTGGAAAAACCAGTAATAGCTAAACCAGAAGAAGTATTTGTTTATCATAATACACCTGCGCAAAATCTCGAATCAATAGTGCAAAGTGAAGGTTTGGAAGGAGGTCGTAATATTCAACGTCTAAAAAAAGATCTTCAAATAGATTCATATGTGGACGCAAATCTTCCAGAACATTTACGGGGGCAAGGGTATAGTCGGAGTAATGCTGTATTTGCGACACCCCGTGAAAGAGGATTTGCAGTTGGCTTGACCGCAGATGAGGAAGTGAAAATAAAAGTTGCAATCAATCCTCAAGAAGCAATAGTAGTTGATAGCAAAGAAGCAACCGATGCTTTACAAGCTGCTGGAGAAGGAGATGCTGCTGCTCTCCAGACTGCATCGCAAAATTATTGGAAGAAGGCAGTTACTTTAGAAGATTTCAATACTTATTACAAACTTGAAGATGTCGTCGGCTCTACTGAAATTCATGCGTTAGATGTACAGAAATATCTTGCGGCAAAATTACCTTACGAACTTCCTCTGACCATTGTAAATCCGGAAGTGATTATCCCGCAGAAAGTAAGTATCTCTGCTTTAGAAATAGTTGATTACGGAAGTGAAATCAAAAGAGGTCTCCCCGAAGGAAAATCATTAACTGGCAAAATCCTTCCCGCCATTGATCGGGGAGAAGGTGTGTTTGAGCTGGGTGGAAATAAATATGTGTACAATGCTGAGAAAGGCTGGACAACTAAAGGATTTTTAGGATTTGGTAAAGAACCAGTTACTGATGTTGATCAATTAACCGCTTTGGAAGCGGTGAGGGTAAATATTCCTCTTGAACAGGCAAGGATAACTCCATCAGAGGTTTCAGAAGTAAAGGTTATCACCTCCCAAGTTCCTCCAGAAGCCATAATATCCGATGCTGCTGATGCGTGCGCATTCGCCGGTGGAGCGATTTATGGAGTTGCTTGTCAGTTTCCGGAAATTGAGGAAATTCCCACAGCAGAAGTTTCAGGAGCGAGATTACTTACTCCTGACGTTCCCTTGGAAGCAGCGCCAGAAGGTTATTACAATAATCTAGAAGAATTATTACGCGATCCTAAAACTAGCGGTTTATCCATCCATGGTGCAAATTCTGCTTTTGATAATCAGCTGGTCAATGTCCATGGTTCCCATGCTCAATACTTACAAAGCTATGAAATCACCACGCAAGAAAATAATGTCCTTCAATATTTACATCAGCAGTTTGCAGCAAAAGGAACACCGGAACCAAGTTTAACTAATCCGGCTATCACTACAAGTAAATCCGCAGCTGTCGGTTCTTATGAAAATGGCGGCATGTACTATCTGCAGTTCAAAGACAATGACGAAGTATTTGTCTATGCGCAGGAATTTTTTGGTTATACTGGAAATAACCTCGAAGAGGCAAAACAGCTTATTGCGCAAAGACAGATTAAAACGTTAGCCGGACATGAGACTTATCATCATGCTTTCAAAACACACCTTACTCCTGCGCAGAAAGAGGCTTGGTCCAATCTTGTAAGAAGCGATCATAATTTCCAGAATGCAGCGCAAGATCTTCGTGAATTAGGATACGCCGAAGACCATATAGTAGAAGAACTTTTCACTTTCAGGATGCACGCGCATGCTTTTGGCGAACCGGAGTTAACAGAATTTGCTTTCATCGCCGGAAACGATGAATTAGATTTGTTGAAAAACATGGAGGTTCTTCCTCGGGATTATAAACGGCCGACCAAAGCAACTCATCTTGGAGATGGTGTGTATGAGCTGGAAGGAAAAACGTATTTCCGTGCTGCTGATGGCAATTGGAAACAGAAAAGATCATTTTGGTTTGACAAGGAGGTTAACGATAACAAAGTTACACAGGAATTATATATCGAAGAATTGAACGCCTTCCCAGAGAAAGAAGTTGCAGGATTAATACCGGTAGACAGCAATCTTGTTTCCGATGTCGCAAATCCCTGCGCACTTGCCGGTAGAGCGATTTATGGTTTAGCTCCTTGCTTGGGAGCTGAAGATATAGAAGTATCCTCAGAAGCGATTACTGAACCAATTACAGAAAGAGTGACTGAACCTACTACCTTGAAAAGCAGGGAAGAATCTTCTGAAGCGATTACTGAACGGATTACTGAACCTGTTACTGAACCTATTACCTTGAAAAGCGGGGCAGAAACACCTTCTCCGAGAGTTTCAGAAGTGAGATTTAAAGCATTGCAGACAGATCCGGCCAGTTTCGTAGTACCTCAGGAAGATCAATGGAATGGTCTTGTCGCCATCATCAAGAAGCACGAACTAGAGCAAAAATTAGGTAAATCAGATTTAGAAACATTAGCGAAAGATCCAGCATATATTGGCAAGGGAGCAGAAGGTGTAGTTCTGCAAGTACCTGAAGAAGTACGAGCAGTGATTCCTGGAATTGATACCCCTGCCGTGATTAAAATAAGAAATTATCGAGATGATAATGCTGAACTTGTTTTTAATACTTTTCCGGAATCAGCAGCATTGCTTAATGATCTAAGAGGCAAGGACGTGGTACCGGAACTATATAGATGGGGAGAAAATTATTACCTCGCTGAAAAACTTGATGGAGAGAGGGCTTTTGACTATTTAATGAGACAGCGCCAAGGAGGGTTAAGCGGAGGAACACAAAGTATAGACGCTCGCTTGAAATTGTGGAACGCACTTGATGATCTTACTGATAAACTAGCGGACGCTGGCGTAGTGATAGATGATTTTCATGGAGGGAATGTATTCTTAGTCAAGACTGCTGAAGGTTTTAAAGCAAAAGTGGTGGATGTTGGATATGCATACCACACTGATCCGATATCTGCCAGGGAGATATATGCATTAAAAAAATTAGAACTGATCAAAGGCCAACAGAATATAAATCCTAACCTCAAAATCATTCGACAAAAGGAAAGGCAAGCGGCTTTAAATGCATTAAAATTTGCCGATAGTTATCCTCTTACAGCAGGGGCTATTGAAACAGCTACTCCACAGCAGTTGGCTATGGCCTTGCAGAAGGCAGGTGTGCAAGATGAACATTTTATATCCCATGTCCTGGCCTCACCGGAAGGAAAAAGGATCAACCGGATCTATGAGAAAGGAGCTGATCCGACTATTATAGCTATGAAGCTGGAAGAAGGAGCCCCTACTCCCTTGGAAAAAGGTGTCTTTAAACTTGGAAATAAAGAATATGTTTATGATGTTAAAAATGGATGGACGGAACAGAGAAGGTTCTGGTTTGATAAAGAAGTTGAAGATCCAAAACTAGTTGAGGAATTAACTACCACTAGTCAATTCCTTACAGAACAAGGGCTGATTCCTCCTCCTGAATTTAACCTTCAAGCGTGTCCCGTCACCCTTAAAGCAGGGGTTGGTGGAGCTATAACCACTTGTTTACCATTATCGCCCTCTTCAGAAATAGTTTTAAAACTTCCTCCACCAGAGCTTCCTCAACCACAGGTAGTAGCAACTGTCCAAGGATATGAAAATACGGTGAGCAATCTCTATGACAGCATAACTCCGGAAAATGTTGATGAAGTCTTTCAAAATAAATTAGATTTTATTGGTCCGGATATTTATGGGGGAAAAGCGGTTGCCTATATCACGGATGATGGAAAAATCCAAGTTGTATTTATGACTGAAAGCAAGAATACACATCACCGGCAGGCTCTAGGAACAATTATCGGCGGGGAAAAAGGGCAATTAGTGTATGACGGCCAATATGATAATTACCTCATTGCCGATATGCCTTCCAGATCTTTCGGCTTTGAATTTCAATATGATCGGGTGGCTGGAAAAATAATCGGCATACGAGCTGATTCCCAAATCAGCAATGTACAGAAAGCAAAAGGAGCGACCGGCTGGAGATTACCCTCCAATGTTGTTGATTACGCAGAGCAAGAAATGTTAGAAAAGATTGACCTTGATCTGATTGATGAAACAATGGTCGACCGACCGGTCAATCAATGGGTCGATAAAAGCAGAATCCCTGTTGAAGCAAATTAGATCTGATTAGATCAATCTAAATATTACTACTTATTATTATTATTATTATTATTATTATGATTATTTAATCTGAAAGTTTGCTTAAAATTAGAAAGGGCAGGGGACTTATTCAGATGGTTTGTAACCAGAAATCATTAGAAATCCTTGACCTGCCATGTGCCTTGCTGTTATGTCATCCATTCCAAGTGTTTTGGCACTCATAACATCCCACATTCCTAATGTTTTTCCTAATGCCATAACTCTTAATGCACCTTCTTGTTGCATACCCATATTTGGTGCCAATTCTATATAACTTGGACCACCAGCAAGTCTTTCTGGTTGTGGATATGCTCTCATTTGTTCTGCAAAAGCTCCCCTATATTTTTCAGCTCTGGCTATATCCACAACAACATCTACAAAAATCATATCAACTATGTCAAAATTGTCTCCAGTTGGAGCTTTACTTGTGTGATCATAACCGAATAGTTCTATGACTTCAGCATTTCTAAACTGTCTTCTTTCAACAGATTCTCCTTTTCTAAATATTCTTGTTGAGTCTTGAACAATATCATATAATTTTCGTGTGTCCATAATATAGGAAATAAATAACCTCTTTATAAACCCTTTGGTTATGATGCTACTATTAAGTTAATAATAATCTCCTGCCCTTGATGTATTTTTTAGATTGGACTTCGTCCTTAACACACAACCTTTTGAACTCTGAATTTTTTGGCTTCGCCGAACGTTGCACTAAAATCCAACCTCTATCGAGGGAAACTAACATTTATTATTTAATTATTTTTAATATTGCTCTTCAATTCTAATTGTCTTGTTTGGTCGTCATAAAGCAGATAAGTTTGCGGCAACCCAGGATAGATCCCTACGCTGCCGGGGTTGATCATATATGTAACTTCCGGCCTTAACAAAATCTTTCGTTCTAATCCTTCTTCACTTATCTTTCCGTTTTTATTTTTACTAAGCACCATCGCTTTATGCGAATGGCCAAATAAACAGATTTGTGACCCCGAAAAGGTTTGAAATTCATGCTCTGATTGTTCAGGTGTGAATATCCTCTTTCCGGAAGGAGCATGCACCAGATAAAAGCTTCCAATAGTAAGTTCTAAGGGTAAAGAAGCGATATATTCCAGATTATCTGGTGATATTTTCTTTTTAGATTGGTCGTAGTTTTTGAGAACTCTATCCTCATGATTGCCGCGCACTGCAGAAGGATGGTGTTGTTTCAACAATTCTATACACCTGTGTTCATCAAAGGAAGTTCCATTTTGGACTATGTCGCCTAAACATAGAAATCGATCTACTATACCTTCGGTCGCAGCGAAAAATGTACTCAAAGCCGGCAAATTTCCCTGTATGTCTGAAAATATAGCATACTTCATTTTTGTCAAAAAGATTGAGCATAAAAACCGCCTGATTCTTTATAAATTGTCTTGCTTTAATTACTATTTAGTTAATAAAAACATTTTATATATTGGCCAAGCTTCCTTTTTGGATCATGGCTCAAAGGAAGGTATTTTTGGACTCGGATAGGAAATTTATCCTACTATTTCATCTATTTTCTTTAACCGCCATTCTACTGCTTATCATATCCTGTCAACCTCAAGGAGCAAAAACTGCAGAAAATATTACTGATGCCTTATCCGAAACTACTCCAAAGGGCTGTATCGCACACTCAGAATGCATAGATGAAAATTACTTGCGTTTGCAAGCAGAAAATTGCAGCTGGAGCAAACCGGAGAGATGTGACCGTGGTTGTTTCAATGCCAGCTGTCGTCCAGCGGAAATTTGCACTGTCGGTTTCAGATGTATTGATGAAGATAGAAGAGGCTACCAGAAGGAAGATTGTTCCTTCGCCACTAAAGTAGACTGTGAATGGGGCTGTGATGCAGGAAAGTGCAAGGAAAAGCCCGCCAATGCTACTAACGCCGCTTCTACAATTAATGATACCGCTGCTTCAGGTTCAGGATACTCTGCCATAGCTGAAAATGCGGAAGAAAATGAGACCGTGCCAGAAGGCCCGCGTTATACTTTGCAATTAGGAGAAGAAGGACCGATTGAAATTGACGGAACCATCCATATCCTAAAAATTCACAATATTGAAGTTGACCGGGTTATTATAAAAGTTGATGATATAAAAAGTGATTGGATCGCCGAAGGCGGCAGCTTCACCTACTCTAACCTTGAAACTACGATAACGATCAAATCGATCTTATTCCAGGCATATGGGAAAAAGGAAATAGAGTATAGTATTAGTTGATTTGATCGAGAAGCAGGATAAGCAAGATTTAAATAGTATTGGATCTTAGTATTTTTAGAGGTGGATGAAATGGAAATTACTCCGGCAATAAAATCTGAATTTCTTTCGTTTGATTCCGAACAGCCAGTATCAGAAATGATCGGCCAGTTACGTAAATATGATGAGCGCCATAGTTTGATCTTTAAGAAAGACAAATATCTCGGCGTGATAGAAAAAAAAGGATTATTACGCTTCCGGCTGGATGTTTCCAAAGCCAAGATAAGTAATTTCATCCATAGGACCCCTATGGTCAACGAACATGCTGATGTCATAGAAGCGGCTTATGCTTTATTTAAAGCTGACAGTGATTTTGTTCCGGTTGAAAGCAACAAAAAGATTGTTGGTGTCCTTTCGGCCATGGATTTAGTAAAACTGGCTGCCGGCCTGCCTGAAACAAAATCCTTCTCAGTCATGGATGTCAAATTGGTGAAAGGCGAAAAATTAGAAAAAGATGATCCTATCAGCAAAGCCGAACAGCTGATGTACAAAGATCGGGTCGATCAGGTTCCTATCTTTGAAGGAAAAAAATTATATGGTATAATCAGTTTCCGCGACATACTGCAAAAGTATCTTGCCTTCTCTCCCAACCGTGAATTTTCCACTAAGTTTGATAAGATGAGCGGCGGTTCTAAAAGTTCAGAAGCGGATAGGCCAAACTTATCCCAGCTTCCCATAAAATCGTTCAGCACTAACCAAAACATGGTGACCGTAAGTAAGGAAGCATCCTTGTCAGAAGCGGTGAATCTCATGGTAAAGGACAATGTTTCCAGTGCCATGGTGATGAGCGGGGAACAGTTTGAAGGACTGCTCACTCTCAAGAATGTATTGCGCTTAGTCGGAAGTATGCAGATCCCTGAAAATTTTAATATCCGTTTTGTCGGCCTGAATGATGTTGGTCTGCTTGCACATCAAAAGGAAGCGGTGCAGAAGATCGCTTCCAATGAAGCTTTCAAATTGCAGCGGGATATCCAGGACGAATTTTCAATGGTAGTGCATATCAAAGATCACACTAAAAGCGGAAGAGAACGGAAATATTCGATCTCTCTGCGTGTTGATGCTCCGGGACAGAGCATTACGGTTACCGAGTTTGATTGGCGTATTGAAACCGCTCTGCACAAGACTTTCGAGAATGCCAAGAACACACTCAAAAGGAAATTACAAGCCGAGAAGACAAGAAGTAAGGTATTTGGCGCTGCTCCAGTAAAGAGATTCTTGAGAGACAAATACGTGAAGGAAAAGAGAGGGGCTTGGAGATCATAGCTTTTCTTGGCAAAAGAGGGTTTAGCTTCTCGCGTAAAAAGTAAATCTTGATGTTTTGCGCAAAACTACTTTTGGCAAATAAAACCGATAGCTGATGGTTTTTTCAATAATTTATTCCAATACTCTCTGCCGAATTTTTGGATCCCTTCTTCTGAAACAAAAGGCTCAACCCAGTGGATATTTTTGAATCCTGCTTTCTGCAGTAATTCATCGTAAGTTTCTTTAGACCAATAATAAAAATTAAACTCTATCTGCTGGTCATCTTTCTTGATTTCACATTTTAGGATATCTCCGTCTTCAAAACTATTTTTGTTGCTTAAAGAAGTCACTCTTCTTTCATATTCAAATTCTTTCATAGGACATATATTTGGATGGGGCACTATCGCACAAAACTTTCCGTTTTCATTAAGATGATTAAATATTGACTTGATCATCTTGAACAGATCTTCTTTAGATTCAGCATAATCAAGAAGATATACTGAAGAGATAATATCAAATTTTTCTGTCAAATCTAAGACTTTTATATCCTCTAAGATGTATTTTATGTTTTGCGGATTTGTTTTCTCTTTCTGGATCGCTTTTTTGATCATCGTTTCGGAATGATCGACACCCATTACTTTTTTGGGAAAGTTTTGTGCCAAAATTCTGGTGAAAAAACCATCCCCGCAGCCAAAATCAGCGACAGTTTTATTTTGTATATCTCCGACCAGCCTCAAAAATAAAGGGGTCCTGATGAACTCTTTAGTTTGATTTACAGTTGATGAAAATTCATTGCTGATTCTGTCAAAGGTTTTATCTGTCATGGTTATCTATCATGTTATCTATTCAACTATTAGGTATCAAGCACAGATTAAATCTCAAGAGCGGTATTATCATAAATTATTATTATTATTAAAAGAATCTTCTACTTTTTCCCTTTACTCTTCTGCTTGCTCATCTTTTCACGGAACTTTTCTGCATTCTTGGTAGAGACAAACCGATATAATTTTCCGTCCCATTCCATCTCAATGACTTCATCAGTATCCATCAATGGCTTTCCGGTGAGCGCGTCTTTACCTAGCTGCCCTAAACCTGCGGCTCCTTCCATCAGTCCTTCTTCCCAGGGTTCGATTTCATCATCTTCTTCTAATTTCTTACGGCCTTCTTCGGTGTAGATGTCCTCGTCCTCATCGCCAACAGCCATGGCTAATTCATGCTCTTCAGAAGTTTCTTCCGAGTTTATACCTTGCTCTTCAGAAGGATAAAGATCATCCTCTTCCTTGGCATGGACAGTTGGATCAGTCTCTACTTTAAAAGAATCTTTTCTTTTTGAAGAAGCAGCTTTAAGTATAGCTTTTTGCGGTACTTTAACTTTCTTACCAACTATCTTCTTCACTACCTTTTTAATTGCTTTCTTGGCCATACCCAGAGTTAGAATATTAGAATTTAAAAGGATTGTGGTAGTTCTGGCTTATGTCATGTTAAATACTCTCAAATACAAGACCAGAAGGAATTCTACTCTCCCGTATGCAGCAGCGCGGCGATAAGCAGGATACTATCGAGCGGCGCCTGAAAGAAAGCGGATCTTGGGATAAGCAGGCAAAAAGATCAGAGATTCCATATATCTTCATAAGCAATAACGGAACGATTGAAGAAGCAGTGAATCTAATTAATAACTATTTGAAGTGAATAAACACAAGCAAACCTTATAAATAATTCTCATTATGTCTCTCTTATGGAAGATTTTCCCGAACAGCCTGCTGGACCGCCAAAAGAGATTAAGCGCATCAATGATACTACTTGGGAGCTTCCAGTTTCTTATCGAAAAGGGATGCGTGTTCCAGCTAGAATCATCGCTAACGATGAATTGATGGCAAACATGGACGCAGGAGTTTTCAATCAGATTGCCAATGTCGCAACTCTGCCCGGCATTCAACGCTATGCTTTTTGCATGCCTGACGGCCATTGGGGATACGGATTTCCTATCGGCGGAGTAGCTGCTTTTGATCCTAAGGAAGGCGGAGTAATCTCACCAGGCGGTATCGGTTTTGATATCAACTGTGGTATGCGATTAATTACCACCAACCTTACTATTGATGAAGTCAAACCCCGTATCCACGAACTAGTGGACGAACTCTACAAAGCAGTCCCTGCCGGAGTGGGCTGCAAAGGTTTTTTGAAAATAACCAAAGATCAATTTAAAGAAGTAATGGCAGATGGAGCGCAATGGTGTTTGAAAAATGGGTACGCCTGGAAATCAGATATTGAGAACATCGAAAGCCAGGGGAAAATACCTCAGGCAGATCCCAGCAAAGTATCCGACAAAGCTGCCAAGAGAGGATTTGACCAATTAGGAACACTAGGTTCCGGAAATCATTATTTAGAGATTCAAGCAGTTCATGAAGAAAATATTTTTGACAAAAATGCCGCTAAAGTCATGGGCATAACCAAGCCAGGACAGATAGTGGTTATGGTGCACTGTGGAAGCCGTGGCTTTGGGCATCAGGTAGCAAGTGATTATCTTAAAGTGTTCTTAGATGTCATGCCGAAATATGGTATCGAAATATTAGATAAAGAACTTTCCTGCGCTCCTTTTAATTCTCCTGAAGGGCAGGATTATTTTAAAGCCATGGCCTGCGCCGCCAACATGGCCTTCGCTAATCGGCAGGTTATCACTCATCAGATCAGAAAAGTCTTCAGCCAGATCTTCGGCAAGAGCGCAGAAGAGATGGAAATGAATCTGGTATACGACGTTGCACATAATATTGCTAAATTAGAAAAACATATGGTCGATGGAAAGATGAAAGAGCTTCTGGTGCATCGTAAAGGCGCAACTCGTGCTTTTGGTCCTTCCAGAGCGTCTGAACTGCCAAAGAAATATGCAAAGATTGGGCAGCCGGTAATTCTTGGTGGAAGTATGGAAACTGGTTCGTATCTATTATTAGGTACGGACGGCGCTGATGAAACTTTTGCTTCTACTGCGCATGGCGCAGGACGCACTATGAGCCGTGCAAAAGCTAAAAGGGAAATCCGCGGCGATAAATTGCAAAAAGATATGGAGAATAAAGGCATTTATGTTCACGCTGTCACTATGGCTGGATTGGCTGAAGAAGCAGGCGCAGCGTATAAAGATATCGATGTGGTGGTCGGAACGCTTGATAAAGCAGGGATCACTCGGCCGGTAGTCGCCTTGAAGCCGATCGGAAACGTTAAAGGATGATGTTATAAAGATAATCGTTATAACTCAAAGCATAATATACGGATAACCATAATACACGGATGATTAACCTTAATAAATCATAAGGGTGTAAAACATGAAAAAATTAGAAGATTATGTAAATGTTTTAGCTTTAATCCTAGGTTCAGCAACCGGTTGCAATTGGTCAGTGCTCAATCCACCAAGTATTTCTCCAAGTGTAGGGCCAAACTCTTCTCCGGAAATTTATTGTTATAATCTTTCTGAAACCGAAAAATCTGCTATCTGTGAATATGATGCTGACAGAGATGGTAATGCCGAAAGGGTTGAAAAGAGAGTCCTTGACCGTGATAACAATCTTTCAAAAAGGCTGACTGATTATGGTGGCGATGGCACCTATGAAAAGGAAGAAAGTTTTTTCTATGTTGATGGAAAGAGTTTGATAAAATATATCATCAAAGAAGGGAATAAAACCAGCGTCAAGGAGTATGCAGACGGGAAAATAAAGAGATTACTATGCGATTCTGATTCAGATGGGAATTTTGATACTATATTCATCTACAATAAAGACGGAACCATAACTTATCTTGGAGACGAAAATGATGACGGCCGGATTGATGTAAGAAGCGAAGATGTCAATGCAGTTCATGCTGGCTGTTTTGATCCTGACGGTAAAGACAGTATCGCTTACCGGAGAATCTTAAAATTATCTAAGGACCTTGATCTAGATGGGAAATTCGATCTCACTGAATTCCTTTTCATCAACTCCGGCATAGTTAGAGAACTTATCCTTTACGATAAAAACCAGGATGGCAATATCGACCGGATCAGTAAAAAAGAATATAGCCTCCAGGGTGAGTTGGTCTTAGAGAAATTAGATTGGGATGGAGATAAAAAATGGGATTCTATCTGGACGCCGGATCATGGCTGGGCAGATCTGAACTGAACTCAAAACCTTTTTATCATCTTTTATCGTTTTTTAACCTTTTCTTATTCCTGAATGAAGACAAATTCTTTTAAAGGTTAAAAAGAATTATTCTCTCATGCGCGGCGCGACCAGGCTATTCCGTATTTTTGGCATTGACGTGCAGCTGCATTTCTCCTGGTGGTTTGTTTTTGCGCTGTTGGCCTGGAGTTTATCTTCCTCTTTTTTTCCTAATTATTTTCCGGGCATGGAAACTAAGACTTATTGGGTCATGGGCATAATTTCCGCGCTGTTACTGTTTGCTTCCGTGTTGCTGCATGAATTGAGCCATTCCTTAGTCGCCAAGGCTAAAAAGATAAAAGTTGAAAGCATCACTTTGTTCTTCTTCGGCGGGGTGGCAAGCATCGATGATGAGAACATCAAACCTGGAACTGAATTGTTGATGGCGGTGGCCGGGCCTTTATTCTCCTTGTTCTTGTTTGGCGTCTTTTATCTGATCTATTTTTTGAATGGAAGTATTTTTTGGACCGCTATCACCTTTTACTTGTATCAACTTAATCTTATCCTCGCTCTGTTCAACCTAGTGCCAGGCTATCCTCTTGATGGCGGAAGAGCTTTCCGTGCAATCCTCAATATGTATTATAAAGATGTCAAGAAAGCAACCCGCATCGCGGCCTTAGGCGGAAGAACTTTTGCAATTTTCTTGATCTTGTTTGGCTTGATAAGTCTCTTCAGTGGCTTGGGCGGGGGATTATGGCTGATCTTGATGGGTGGATTTCTTTACTTCATCGCTGGGGTAAGTTATGAACAAGTATTGGTCAAGGATGCCTTAAGCAGAATTAATGTCAAGAAGGTCCTGGTCAAGAATTATCTTACTCTCGATCCATCCATGCGTTTCTCAGAATTTTTGAAAAGGCATCAGGACAGCGATGAAGAATTGTATCTGGTAAAAGATGCTTCTTTTTCAGGCATTCTAGACCTAAAAAATATAGCCGCTCTTCCTGCCAAGATGCAGAAAAGCATATCACTCAAGCAGCTTTCTCTTCCTTTATCTAAAGTCGGCGCTCTTCACAGCGAAGATTCAGCTTACTCTGCATACAAGAAACTTTCTGAACAGAATCTCGACTTTCTTCCGGTACTTGATAAATTAGATCTACTAGGGTTTGCTTCCAAAAGAAAGGTGATGCAGAGGTTGATCTTAGCCATGAAATTTGGCGTAGGTGTAACAGGACCAAAGAAGAAAAGACTGGCTGCAAAAAAAAGTCACGGCAAACATTTAAAATAAGCCGCTTTTTTTCTAAATCATGATCAGACCGGAGATAAGGCAGGAAATAAGACAGGAGGTAATCTCATCGCTGCACAAACTAATCGGGCATGATTTCATAGAGATCACTACTCGCGGTGATGCCGCCATAACTGCCGCTCTTTCCGTCGTTTCTAAAAATAAGATGGTTCTGATTCCTGAAGAAGGCGGCTGGTTGAGCTATCCGAAGATTCCTGTTAAGTTAGACCTCAAAGTGGCCGAAGTGAAATGTGATGATGCCAAGATAAATCTTTCTGATCTGCGGCAAAAATTGGAAGATAATCCCTGCGGCGTATTACTATATCAGAATCCCGGCGGTTATTTTGCTGAACAGCCCATGAAAGAGATATATTCCCTCTGCCGAAAGAAAAATTGTTTGGTTATCATGGATGTTTCCGGATCCATCGGGACGAAATTATGTGAAGGAAAGTATGCGGACATATTGGTGGGAAGTTTTGGCGAATGGAAATTGGTGGAAGCGAAAGCAGGTGGATTCATTTCTGCTAAAGATAAGGATCTGTTTGAAGAGATCAAAAAGAATGCCTTGAACGATGCCCTGATGAAAGCACAGATACTTGATGATCAGGAAGTATTAGGATTGATCTTACGGAGATTAGAAGAGCTTCCGCAAAGGATCTCTTTTTTTACGGAAAAAAGGAAAAAGATAATTGAGGATCTAAAAAAATATGAAATAGTGCATAAAAATGATCTTGGATTTGTGGTGGTGGTCAAATACGAGCAGGGCTCTCAAAAAGAAGATCACAAAAAAGCTTCACCTCCTGAAATCTCTTCAAGAGAAAATCTTATAAACTACTGTAAAGATAACCATCTGCCTTGGACAGAATGCCCACGGTACATCCGGTTGAACAAACCGGCGATATCCATTGAAGTGAAAAGGCTAAATTGAAGTGAAAATTATGAACGGCAAAGATTTCCTCTTACATGTGCTTAACGACGGACTATATTTGGAATTATTCTGTCAAAGATATAAAGCCAGCCTGATTGACATTGTTCCCGATGATGAGGTCTACCCTCCTAGCGGATTGATATACGTGTTTGATAATCAACTTGGCGGATTTAATATCAAAGGGATAAAAGACAGTTTAGATGGAATAATTTCAGAAAGTGAATGGTGCAGGTGACTAAAAATGACTCTACAAACCCCACAATCTATGGATGAATGTATCTATTTTACCAATCGTTCTATCGATAAAGGTGAAGTGACGGCCTGGGTATATCGAAAAGATTGTCCAAAATGCAAGAAAGCAAAAATGGGCAAACCAGTGGTGAAAGGAAAAATAAAGACTAGGGCCGAGGAGTACACTTGTCCTGCCTGCGGATATACTGAACAAAAAACAGAACATGAAGAAAGTCTGCAATTAGAAGCAAAATATACCTGTCCCTACTGTGGAAAAAAAGGCGAATCAGTCGGCCAGTACAAAAGAAAAAACTACAAAGGCGCCCAATCATATGTGGTCAATTGCCAGCATTGTAAAGAAGTGATCCCTATAACCAAAAAATTAAAAGAGCCCAAAGGAAAGAAAGCCTCCCCTCTTCCATCTTCTATTGAAGATGCTGACTGAAATTTAGTTGACTTAGGAAAATATTAAATACTACTTTCCTTAATACTTCTTGATGCGTTATTTTCATGGAGATAAAATGAGGAAAATATTGGTTTATTTTGCTGTTCTGCTCTTTTCCATAGCTTTTGTTCTCGCTGCCGGTGGAGGAGGAGGAGGGAGTGGAGGTGGCGGCGGTGGGGGAAGTGTGAGCCGCTATTCTGATATAAAATGCATTGATACTGGTGTGCTTAGCTTCACCCGCGGCGCGGAGAATGAAGTTAGAGTCACTGATTCAAATGGCCAGGAGAAAATTATTCCCGGCAGCTGGAGAAATGGAAAATTTACTTCAGATGAAGCTTCTATGGTTAAGGCTGGCAAATATGTTGTGAAAGATTCCAAATACGGCGATAAAGAAGTTTCCTGTCCCGGTCTTACCTTTAGCTGTACGTTAA
>CAYIZT010000004.1:0-33687 GCA_964368095.1 uncultured Methanosarcinales archaeon | reverse complement strand
GATATGGCCTCAAAGATAAATCTGATGCTATTGAAAAAGTTGTTATTGAATTTGGCGAGGATTTTCTTGAACCACAATTACGTCCCGAATTCATCCAAAAAATGAAAGAAAGACAAAAAGAAAAAACCGTAAAAGTTAAAGATTTTAGAAAACATTTTGGATTAAAGTAGGATGCCATACCAATATGGATTCAGGGAAAGTGTAGAGAAAATCTTGCAAAAATTAGCAAAGAAAAATCCCAAACAACTTTCAATAATTGAGAATAAAATAGAAGAGATAATTGAAAATCCCCAACATTACAAAAACTTGAGAGCACCGCTTCAACATTGGAAGCGTGTCCATATTGATCGGAGTTTTGTTCTGGTTTTTTCTGTTGATGAGACGACAAAAACAATTATTTTTGAGGATTACGACCATCATGACAATATTTATTCTATGTAATCTTGGTCAGCTACAATTCTTGCAGATGAAAAACTCTACGCACCTACGGTGCTTGCCACCCCCATAAAGAAGTGGACACATAACAAGGATTATACTCAATTTTTGAGAACGTCTACTTAGTCTTAATAAAACCTGAAATAGAATTCATAAAAGTCTTCTCATCATATATGGTTACAAACTTCCTAACTACTTCAAAATCATTTTGGGCATTTTCATCAGAGAAATGTCCAGTTAATCCTTCTTTAACAACACGTATTGGATACCAAGAGTATCTTTGTTCTTCACGGTCAACACCTATATGTGGGTCCGGCATTGTGTCTAATAAATTGCAATAATCTAAATAGATTTTAACATCAGGATTTTCACCAACAGCTATTTCCTCAGTAACTTCTTTATTCCAAAGTCTTCTTAAATCTGCAGATAATTTATCCATTCTCTTATTTCCTAGCCGTACAACTAGATTTGGTGTTGCATAATCCCTCATATGATCTCGTAAAACATACATTGCAAATCTAGCCTGTCTATTAGAAGAATCTGCTATTAATTCTAATCCACTTCCTAACTTAGAAGTTATATCTTGCATTTAAAAAAAAATGAGGTTATCAGTTATAAATATTTCTTTGCCATCATGGCTTATATCTTTCCATGGTCCTAGGGAAAGGAATGGCGTCTTTGACTGTTTCCAAACCACAGATCCAGGCGATCAATCTTTCTACACCCATGCCAAATCCGCCGTGGGGAACGCTTCCATAACGCCTCGTATCAAGATAAAACTCATACTGCGCGGGATCTTCTCCCTGTGCAATTAATCTCTTTTTAATCTTCTCTAAATCATGTTCCCGATGTGAGCCGCCAACTATCTCTCCGTAACCTTCTGGAGCAAGCACGTCGCAGCCCTGTACTGTTTTAGGATTCTTAGGATCTTCAGTCATGTAGAAAGCTTTGACTACTTTAGGATAATGGGTCACGATGATCGGCACATCATATAATTTAGTCAATTTTTCTTCTTCGATAGTACGCAGATCTTTCCCCCATTGCACTTTCATCTTGCATTTTTGAGACAAAATTTGGAGCGCGTCATCATAAGTCATGCGCACAAATGGTTTCTTCATGATAGGTTCTAATTTTTTTGTATCTCGCTGCAGCAAAGCTAATTCCGCTTTATGTTCTTCCAGAACTGTTTTTACCACGTGCTTGATCAATCCTTCTGCATGATCCTGTATATCCTGAAACTCGGCCCAAGCCATTTCCATCTCTGCATGCCAATACTCAGTCAGATGCCGGGAGGTTTTACTTTTCTCAGCCCTGAAGCTCGGCGAAATGGTGTAAATTTTTTCCAAGGCAAAAATTGCAGGCTCAGCATACAACTGCCAGGTCTGTCCTAAAAAGACATCTTTTTTTCCAAAGTAATCGACGCTAAATAGTTCTGCTCCCCCTTCCGCCTGCACTGCCTGAAAGATAGGAGAATGATATTCATAAAATCCTTGCCCGCGGAAATATTCATGGATGGTCCTGAACACCGTACTGCGGATTTTTAAGATTGCGGTCATCTTCTGGCTACGCAGCCAGAGGTGACGGTTGTCAGCTAAAAATTCTACAGACTGGTCTTTTCCGATAGGATAATTTTCGCTTGCGCCGACTAAAGTGAAAGATTCGACTTGGATCTCATACCCGGTCGGGGCGCGATCATCTTTTTTAATCTGTCCGGTGATCTCTAAAGAACTTTCAACCTGCAGATGATCTATCTCTTCCCATTTCTGGTTAAATTTTTCTCGTTCAAAAATACATTGAATGTGGTTGCTGGAATCCCTGAGCACTACAAACTTATACTTGTTGCTGCCTCGTTCGCGATGGATCCAGCCTCTTACTGAGACTTTGCCGGAACCTTTGTTTATGGCTTCCTGGATAGACAAATATTGAGTCATGAGTATTGTGAATAAAGGTAGGGTATAAAAATGTTTTTATGAAAGTTTAATTGAGATTACCAAGAGAAGGCCCTGTCCTGAATGCAGGTTAGCATCAATACACGAACGATAGAATCTATATAAAAATTGATTGCGGAAGGGGTTGTCCCTTACGGGAGGGTAACCGCACTAAAATAATTGATACTAAAAGTGGGTCGATGCTAACCTGAGCGGTAGCGAGATTTAACAGAGCCCCGAGAGAAGAAAAATATTTATATGAGTAGCCATCCAGAAAGAATATGAAAAGAGAATACGGACAATTAGAAGGGTTTGTTCTTCATTCGAATAATCTTGAAGGATTGCGTGATTTTTACGAAGATTTGCTAGGAATAAAATTTAAGGAAGAAACCCCTGAAGGAAGCCCAAAACATTATGCTGGATATTTGGAAGCAGGTCTGCTTCTAGAATTATATCCTCTACCCCAGACAAAGATGCCTTCATCACCAAAAGCGCCTTTAAATTTCCCTGATCCAAGTTTTATTTTTAATATCCATAATCTTGAAGAGACTCTTAAAAGGCTCAAAAAATATACTTACAATCCAGTAGAGATGTTATCTTATGGTGCGAGAGTTTCTGACCCAGATGGAAGAACGATCTATCTTCACAGGACTAAATGATTACTTAAATTTTATGAACTGCTTCTTTGTGCACGGCAACTGCTCTTCCGGAGGGGTCGGCCATGCCCTGAAAAGCTTTACTCCAGCGGTAGGCAGTCGGTGTAGAGCAGGCGATAGAAGGACCAACTTCGACCGTAAGAGCGGCGTCTTTACTGGGGAAGAATTCTTCAAAAATGCTCCGGTAGAGGTACGCTTCTTTGGTCGCTGGCGGTTGTATGGGAAATCGTTCCGCTGCCTTGGCCATCATCTCATCAGAAATTTTTTCTTCAGCATGGGCTTTAAGGGAATCAATCCAATTATAGCCTACGCCGTCAGAAAATTGTTCTTTCTGGCGCCAGAGCACTGCATCAGGCAGAAATCCTTCAAAAGCTTGACGAAGAACATATTTCTCTATTTTTCCCTGGCCGCACATTTTGTCATTTGGATCAAAGCTCATAGCATATTCTAAAAAGTCCTTATCTAAAAAAGGTACACGAGCTTCCACTCCCCAGGCAGCCATAGATTTGTTCGCCCGTAAGCAATCATACTTACTTAGTTTCTGTAATTTTCGTACTGTTTCTTCATGAAATTCTTTTGCATCTGGAGCCATATGGAAATATAAATATCCGCCAAATACCTCATCGGCTCCTTCCCCGGAAAGAACCATCTTGATACCCAAACTTTTAATTTTTCTGGCCATCAAATACATGGGAGTGGAAGCGCGGATACTGGTTACATCGTATGTTTCTATATGATAGATAACATCACGCAGAGCGTCAATGCCTTCTTGAACGGTGAATTTTAATTCGTGATGCACACTCCCGATATGATCTGCTACTTGACGAGCGAATTTAATATCAGGTGAACCTTCTAAGCCTATGGAAAAGGAATGTAAACGGGGCCACCAAGCTTCTTCCTTATCGCCAGATTCGATACGTCTTCGACTGAATTTAGCGGCGATAGCGGCGATCAATGAGGAATCTAATCCTCCCGAGATAAGAACGCCGTAAGGAACATCGCACATCAATTGTTTTTTTACAGAAGTTTCTAATTCTTGGCGTAATCTTGAGAGTGAAACCGGCGTGGTGGGAATAGTAGTTGCCCATTCCGGCTTGTACCATTTTACAAATTCTTTTTTGCTGCTAAGATAATAATGTCCGGGCGGAAATTCCTGCAGTTTTTCGCAGTATGGCTCAAGTGCTTTCATCTCACTTGCTGCATACATGATCCCAGCTTGGTCCCAACCAACATACAACGGCACAATCCCAATATGGTCGCGGGCTATGAAATATTCTTTGGCAGCCGGATCATAGATGCAGAAAGCAAAAATGCCGTCTATTTTCGGCAGGAAGCCAGGCCCAAATTCATCGTAAAGGTACAATAGTACTTCGCAATCTGATTTGGTCTGCCACGGATGATCTTTCTTTAAATTAGTGCGAAGTTGTTGATGGTCATATATTTCTCCGTTAGCAATAAGTACTCTTCCTTTAGCGGTATCGTACAACGGCTGCGTCCCATTCTCTACATCCACAATAGACAAGCGCTCATGCGCCAGAAGACAATATTCGTCGCTAAAGATACCGTTCCAATCCGGTCCACGATGCCTGATGCTTGCCGCCATCTTTAGAGCTTGAGAACGTCTTGCTTCTGGGTCCTTTTTCCCGAATATTCCAATTATTCCGCACATAAACTTTTTCCTATAAATTTTAAAGATTTATTTTCATTTAATTTAATTTAATTTTATTCTGATGGTGGCAAAAGCTTTTCCAATAATCCATAAGTAAGAGGCAGAAATAACTGCTTTTTCATCTTTTGATGTTCTTGGTCTCTTTCGTAAGATATATTACCTTTTTCGCCCCTAAAAATGGGGAAAGCAGTGCATAGCAATTGTTTTCTTCTTCGAGATACCCCTTCTTTTTCCATCGGTGGATTGGTGACCTGGAACTCCTGCCCGCGGTATTTGACTATGCTTCCGCCAAATAAGAGACCATAGCCAGCTTTTGCCGGATCGGCCTTTTTTAATTTCAGATCAATCATTTCACATTCATCTTCAAAATTTCCAGCGGTCTTGTACTTAGAACTTTTTTGCTGGAGAGAAGTAAAAAGAGAAGCGGCATTCCAGAATTCAGATACGGTCAGGGAGCGAGGCACATCGTATAATTTTTCAGGAGAGAAAGCCGCATCATCTATCAGATCACGGGTAAAATAGACTGCGCTTATTCCGGTCAAATATTCAGAATCAAGCAGGGGGCTTACTGCTCCGCGTTTTCTTCCAGTAATCTTTTCTATGGAGGCATCGCCCAGCCTATGAGTGATGCTCTGCGTTTCCTCAGCTGACAACCCTAATTCTATCCGAAGTTCATCACGGTCTACTTTTGTTTCAGGCAAAGTTGATGCCAGCAGGTATTGTTCTTGGCCTTTGGAAAGATAGGAGAAAAGTACAGTCTTGATCATGCCAATGTGTTCTGCTTTACGGTCACAGTCCCGAGCAAATTTTCTTTTGAAATCGATAGCTTCCCACCAGCGGACCTTATTTGCGCAAGTTGCGGTAGCATGGGCGGTGTTATCCGAGGCATCAGGAAAGTATTCTACTATAACTCTGTCTAGGCCTGGACGTGAGATGCTGTATCCTGTTTCTGATCCATTTTGCATGATTAAAGGGTTTAAAACGCCTTTTTTTAAAATATTATTCCATTTTTAATGGGAAATAATCCCAAAAACAAGAAATATTTATATAAAAGCAGAACATTTGTTCCATAATGGAGACAAAAATAGACGAGAAAGACCGCAAAATCCTGGAAGTATTGCAAGAACATGCTGATTACCCCACCCGGCAGATCGCAAAGAAGACAGGATTGCCTATCACCACGGTGCACAACCGCATCCAAAAGTTGAAAAAAGAGAAGATCATCAAGAGATTCACCGTCGATCTGGACTATCACCGGCTGGATGCAGGATTCAGGGCATATGTATTGGTGTCGGTAAATCTTTCCCTGCTTAAACAAAAAAATAAATCGCAATATAACGTAGCTAAAGAGATACGAAATTTTCCTTTTGTAGAAAGAGTGGATATCGTTTCCGGGGGGACTGATCTGGTGACCATGATCAGAGTCAAAGATGTGACTGAGTTTGACCAGGTATTGCTGACCAAACTGCAGAGGATAGAAGGGATAGATAAGACCCAGTCGCTCATAGTCATACATGAAGAGTGATTCAAGACAGGTTGGTGTAAAAATAGTTTGGCTGCAAAATATTAAGTGCTTTAGTTATAGAGAGTTCTATTCAATAATTTCAGGGGCTAAAAACGGATAGAGGTAATTTTAACGAGAACGAAAAAACTACGGACTAGAGAGCGACGAAATGAAAAAATAAGAGTATTTATAAAGAAATTATGTTCAATAGCGTCTATGCTTACAGAAGAAAAGAAAGAACGGATTGCTTTGGAAGTCATAAGAACACTTAAAACTAGATTTGAAACTTTTCCAGAAGATTCAAAAAATAATAGAAACGCACCATTTCACGAAGCATTTCTTAATGCATTTTCAAATAAACTTAAGGGAAATGTCAAAGATACGACTTATTTAATCAGTCTAAGTAGTTGGTTACATGGACTTAATACTACCTTGGGACAATCCTTTTTTGAAAATATTGCCCATATATTATCTGGTGGTGTAAAAGAGGAGTTTACAAAAAAGAAAAAAAGCTCATTATCTATAACAACCACACAACAAAGTAAAATTGCCTCAATAATTACTAATCTGAAAAGTTTGTCTAAAAAACCAAATCTTACTGAAGAAAACATAGAAATATTTCAAGGAGATAAATCAGCATTAACTGAAGCCATGGATTTTACAGCCGATAATTACATTGAAACAGACAAATTTATTGAAGCTATAGAATTGAAGTCCGTTAAACCTAATTCAGGAGAAATGAGAGGAGAAAAACAAAAGATTTTAATTGCTAAAGCAGCTCTTAAAAAAAAATATCCTTCAAAAGAGATTCGCTTTTTTATTGGATTTCCTTTTGATCCAACCTCCTCCACCCCAACAGGAAATAATAAAAACAGATTTATGGGTTCCGTAATAGAATTCAATAAGTTTTTTTGTCCAGAAGAAGTTTTGATAGGAGATGAGTTATGGAATCGGCTTTCTGGGGAAAAAAATACAATGCAACAGATATTAGACATAATAAACAAAATAGCAACTACGGATTTTGTTGAAAATCTTATGTTTTTAGAGAACCCCAAAAATAAAAAAAGCAACCCTGGAAGATACCAAGAAATATTAAAGCAATGGAACCTAAGTGATAATTCACGCATCTAATTCTTATAGGTGGTATTGCAATAAAAGTGTGTAAGCTGAGCATTATCTAATGTCCCAGTTCCCCCATCCTGCTTTCTTGTCTTGTGATCAATACTAATTGAATTACGATGGATATATCCGCCACAAATTTTACACTTTAATGCATTAGCAATAGCTTCTTTCATAAATGTTGCAGATTTTACTTCTAAAGTGAAATCTTGTTCGGTATATAACTCCTCATCGGTGTCGATTTGTGTTTTAAGATAATTGTAATTTTGATCTTTCAGCAGTTCTGAGATTACATTTTCTTTGGACTTATTTTCCATTAGCTTCCGAATCAAGATTAAATAAAATTCTTTAATGTATGTATATCCGCTTGTGCCTCTCCTATATTTACGGACAATTTGAGGGATAAAATAATCATACTCAATCAAAATCTCTTCAAACAATGCCCTAACAGATGTAAAATCTTTAAGCAATTGAGGATTATTCTCAAAATCAAGAAGCAAAGCAGTTACAGCGTAAAACGAGACTATTTTATATCTGCCTTCTTTTGAATATAAATATATTGCAGGATGCAATCCCAGCGAGCCAGCATTATTGCTGTTTAATCTTAAAGCAATTTTTCTACAATTTTTAAGATAATCTATACTGGAATATCCTATAGTATCATCCAAAATTGTACTTTCTGAAGAATTATCAATACCATTGACAATGTTAATAAAATTGAGTATAAGGGATAATGTTTGTGAAGAATACATTTTACCAGCAATAGGTAAATCCAATGTTTTTATTGGATGCTTTAATGGTGGAATAAAGAATAATTCATTTATTTCTTTAGCGATTTTTTCAATTTCCTGTTTTTTATCGTCTGCAAATTTTGACCAATATTTGTGCCCCGTTCCGCTTCTAATAATGGCTCTTGCTGCTAATCCGTTTGGCTTTCTTCTTGCTTTAAGTAGTATTAATTCTGTCGGATTTATAGGTGCAGCTTGGCGATTTATTTTAAAAAAAGATTCTTCTGCCTTTGTAGCATCTCCATCTACCCATTGTAGTTGTAAAGCTAGCCGACCTATTACTTTAGACCTTTGTACAATTTCAGGCCTCACTTTTTCAGGATTAGTTAAAGCTAATTGATATTCACTATAAGGACCAATTCTTTTTCGTATGAGTGTTCTTGTTTTCTCTGCAATTTTAATTTGCTCTTCTGGAATAATACTTTCATAAAATTCCTTTGATAGCTGACCATCTCCATAATCATCATTAACCCAAGCAGCAAGGGCACTTAACCTATGTGAACCATCAATAACAAAAGTATAACTTTTTGCATTGTTCCATAGAATAATCGCGGGGATTAAATCCCCTTCAATAAAACTCCCTATTAACCCTATTATTCTTTCAGAATCCCATTCGTTTGTTTCTCTTTGAAAATCTGGTTTTCTAATAAATGAAAAGAAAAATGCTCCTTTTTTTAAATCCTCAAGCCTAATAGTTTGAGTATTCCTTCCAGTATTCTGGTCAAGTGTATCTTTTACTTCAAAATCTTCTCTGGGTATCAACGCGTCTAAATTTACTTTAGCCATATTATGATTTTCTCATATGAAATATAATCTCCGCATATGGTTGCCTGTCTCTTTCAGTTCTGTTTAAGACTGGTCTTTTGAATTGATGAACTATCTTTAGCCCAGCTTTTTCAGCAATTTTGGGGTAGAGATGATATTTATCATTTGCAACAATAAAGAAGTTTCCATCTGATTTTACAAATCTGCTTACGTTCTTGAGAACCTTACTAACTCCTTCAACATATTCTTCTTTTGCTTTATTGCCTTGTCCTTTGTATAAAGGCCCAATTTCTTTATCATCTGCTCTTGGAATATTAAATAACTCATATGCATAAGCATGTTGTTCATGGTAGTCAATCTGACCAACATATGGTGGAGAGGTAAACACACCATCAACTTTTTTACTCTTTAGAATTTCTTTAAACTCTTTATTATTAACTTCTTCTATTATATTGACCTCTCTTGAATCACCATGAATTACTTGTGAATGAACTTTGTTTTTTAGTGATAAGAACTCTTTAAGCCTTTTTGTTGTATCAAGAGTATTTCCCATTAGATGTTTCAAAATACTATTAATGGGTGTGCATATTTTCTTATGCTTACGACAATAATAAGGCCCTATTTGTGGTTCTTTAAGAGTTGCTAAATCTGAATGTGTAGTAGCTCTACAAGAACGGGCAGTTCTACTTAATACAATTCTCATTACTTGTTTTATCTCCTCGTCCTCTTCTTTCTCCATCAATCTAATATAACAAAATAACTCTTGCTTAATTCTTTTAGGAAACCATTTTGCCAAGAAATTAGACATTTGCTTTTCATCTGCAAGATGAGAATGCATCTTAGTTCCATTTGCTTTTAGGAATTCTCCATTCTCCTTAAGAAACTGCTTTAACTTTTGCTCCGCATATTCATATTCTCTAATTTCATTCCTACCAACTTTAAACTTAAATTCTGGATTGGGGAAGTGCTTACTATTAAACGTTGAAATTCTTTCTTTTAACTCTAAATCAAAATCATCATTAAATGTTTCTTCACTAAAATTAAACGTATTTTTCATTAAATCTTTTAGTTTATTATTTAGCTTAGGGACATCATAATTTCCTAATTTCACTTTTGACATTAGGCAATTAAACTCAGAAACATCAATTCCTATAGAATTTAAGCCTAATTCAGAAGCTTGAACTAATGTCGTTCCACTTCCCATAAATGGGTCTAAAACTGTATTTCCAGGATGAAAGAAAACTTCTTTTTTGTAGGTATTGATATTTTCATCTAAGAAATATTCAACCAACTGAGGGATGAATTTTCCTTTATAGGGATGAAGTCTATGAACATGTTTAGTTGTATCAGCTTCTCTTAAATGATCAAAAGAAAGTCCCCAATCTAAATCCCCTCCTAATTTATTTTTCCATGAATTTTGTTTTTTAATAATGAACTCATCATAATATTTTTTTAACTCTTCTTGATTTACGCCAATTCTCTTTGAATCATTTGTAATCTTTCTTACTTTTCCATATTGGATTAAATAAGAAATATTATTTGGAGTTACTGTCCTGCCTAAATAATCAGTAGCCCATTCTGATGCTTCATTAAGTGATAAAAGATTCATTTTTGATCACCATTCAATTTATTTTCCATGAATACTTCTATACTGCGAGAAAGTGCGATGGCATTCTTTTTGCAGAAGTCTTTATACTTCTCATAAGTATCTTCTTCCAAGAAAAGCGTAACATTTTTTTGAACCATCATAACCCCCTTTTTCAAATGATAACAAATGCAAACAAATGCAACTATTTAAACTTTTTGGGCCATCGTTTAGTAGTAACTCCATCGTCTTCTAATTTTGGCTTTCGTAAGAGAGGTCATCTAACACCCAACTTACACCCCGCCTGCAAGACAGCAAATAATATAAATCAGGACCATACTCGGCAAAGTATGCAAGACGACTTGATAGCCAGATTAAAACAATTACATATACTCCGCCGTGGAGAAGCTCCATCTTCTAGCTATTATCTTGACATCAAAAGGGCATATGGCGATGCGGAGGCTTTTGAGATGATGGCCACGCGTCTTGGTGAAAAAATACCTAACCGAACCAACTGCATCGCAGCTTCCGGGTACGGAGGACTGCCTTTAGCCGGAGCATTGTCAGTCATATTTGAACGAAATCTATCCATAGTAAGGACTGAACCAAAAGACCGAAGCCTTCCTAGATTTATTGAAGGATATATCCCTTCACCTAGCGACAAGGTAGCCATAGTCAATGATGTTTTTATTAACGGTGAAACTTTACAAGATATCATCGATGCAATTGCTCCTACCGGGGCTGAAATTGTGGGCTGTTATGTCCTTGTCAAACACGGTGAAGAAAAGTTGTCGGTGCCGGTAGAAAGCTTGTTGAAGGTAGAAGATTTATTGTAATGTCATGAATAGGCGGGAAATCTTCTCACCACGCATTAAATTGAAAAGAGAAGATTTTTAACCCCGCCTATTGTGACATAAATAGCCAGAGTTATGTATCCTCGTCTTAAAAGACGAGGCTTTCTGGCTATTTAATGTAAGATATTAATAAAATAAAAATATATTAAAATATATCTTTACTGCATCGTATACAATACTCTTCCTAAGTTGTGGATCAGGCTGTTCATCCTCAACAGACGGGTCAAGACGCGGTTGAAGCCAGGGATTTTCTGCACATTTTCTTCTAAGACATCAAGTTCTTTGTCAAAGTTTTTTTTCAATTCAGCTTGCTTGAAGGCCAATTCAGCGTCTTTGTTATAAGCCGCTTTCATAGTGGTGAGGTAATAATCATACATCTTCACTAAATATTCTTGGACTTGCAGCTGGATCGGGGCAGGCATGTTTAATTTGTGAGCATGGCGCACGGTCCTGCGCACTTCATCAGCAATGGCTTCTATATAAAAACCTATAAAATGAGCCCGCAGTAAGTCTAATCCGGATAATTTGAAATTGCGCAGCGCTTTCATCGGGTTGCGTAAATTGTAAAGTATGGATCGGTACAGCAAAAAGTAAAGCCGGTTTACGTCTTGATCACGCTCATTGAGGCTTTCATAATTGTCTTCAACATACATCTGCTGCGCTTCTTTCATCATGGTTCTAGTGACTAAATCCATCTTGCGGATAAGTTCGTCCACCGAAACTGAATCCATATTCAAAAAATCTTTAGCTATGATAGTATCAGAGGTCTGTTCCATGATCTCCAAAGCGATGAGAGACTGTACAACACCTTGCAGTTCCTTGACTTTATTTTTGATCTCTTTTCCCCGCAGGACGATGCGCGGATAATTTTGGATATATGTTGAACATACTTCACGACCTATAGTATATGCTGATTTTCCGTCAACATAAATTATTTTTTCACGTTCCTCAACTTTCTCATCACTTTCCTTTTTGCTGAGAAGAAGATTAGGCCCGCTTTCCTGAAGATAAACTAAATCGCCTTTCTTAAGATTATTCTGGCCAATCCATTCTTTAGGCAGTGAAACGACATAGCTGCTCCTTCCGAATGAAATTAACCTACGATATTCCATAGTATTCATATTAAACTCCGCATCGTTATTGAAGATATATATTTATAAATAAAGGGTAACATATGCTATATAGCATTATAGAAATGTATTTATATTTAAATGTTGTGAGGTATAGTTAGGGGATAGGTAGATAGATTTTGGGGATTATTGAATAATCGGAGATTATTAAATGAAACTGAATACTTACTTTAATTTTGCGATTTTTTCTGCGGCAGCATTGTTTACTGAAGGATGTGTAAACCAGCCATATTACCAAGTGCAGGCGGGATACGCCAATACCGATCATCCCAAAGATTTAGGCGGCCATATTGATTTGATGTGTTTGCGAGCACGTGGAGGGACCAGAGCCGAAATCAAGAAACCAAGTGAGCAAGAGTTTGATCCTGTTGGAAAAGAAAAATTCCGTCTTGGAGCAGATATTTGTTATGGAAAATTGCCCGATTCTTCTTCAAAGCAAAGTTATAGTGTAGATATCCCCGTGGTGGGAGAGCAAGAGACAGACATACAAGGAGTGACTTCCAGTAATTTAGTCAAGATAGCTATCCCTTTCCTCGAATACAAATATTTTGGGTTGGAAGCAAACTTTCCCGGAGAAGCCCTCCGGAAACACCCGATACATTCCAATATAGAAAAAGATCTTTCTCTAAACCTGTGGATATCAGGTGGATATACTATTGATTTTTCTGTCTCAGAGACAGATTATAGTACCAGTGGAGGCTCTATCAATAATATTCCGGGTGTAGACGTAGATGGTAAATTCTATGGAGAATTGACTAACGAAGTTACGCTTTTCGGTAAATTACCTTTAAGCATGAGCCTTCGTCTAGATCAAGATGCAAAGCTTACGCCTTCCCTTTTGGGCGGTTATAAAATCCAGTGGTAACACAAGTTTAAATAATTCAAGATATTTAGTTAAAAAAAAGAAATAGTAACAGAAGTAGGGGTGGATAAGATGAGGAAAGATCAAGCTAAGACATATGTTGTTACTTCTGCCCAATATTGTGGGCTGGCCAATAAAGATTTTCTTGCTGGTTTAGAAACTTATTGTTCTCAACACCAAGCTGAACTTATGGTGTTGCCTATGAGAGGCAAGGACATAAATCAAGAAGATATGGATCCCTTGCTGGTCCAATACCTCCACCAGACCAGTTTCAAGAAGGGAACAGCATTGAATGATAAGATAAAAGTACATAACTACCCTATTCTTCCGCAAATGATCGACCCCAGCACCGGGTTAGCAAGATTCCCTCAAAATGATGTAAGTACAATATTTGCCAGTCCGAAACAGCGCCTTAAAGTCGTCCCAAATAGTAACATGAGCCTTCCAAAAATATTGATGACTACCGGTGCTGTAACTAAGCCTAATTATAATACTAGAAATAGGCAAGGCATCATTGCTGACCATGATCATATCTACGGAGCCATAGTAGTGGAAATAGTTGATAACGAAACTTACCATTACCGCCAGCTTACTGCCCAAAAGAATGGGCCTTTTGTTGACTTAGGAATAAAATATAACGGGAAGGAAACAGAGCCGGCAGTATTAGAAGCCCTGGTCTTGGGTGATTGGCATACTGGCGATACTAATGGAGAAGTACGCAAAGCAACTTGGGAGATGATTAAGGAATATAAACCGCGAAGGATCATACTGCATGATTTTTTTAATGGGCATAGCGTAAATCATCATGAGCAAGGTAAATTAGCCTCACGAGCCCGAGCGGCCAGAGAGGGAAGATTATCTTTAGAAGAAGAGTTAAAAATGAATTCCGGAGAATTACATACCTTTACGGAAGTGGCCGGGGATAATACAGAGATATTTTTAGTTGCCAGCAACCATAATGAATTCTTAAACCGATATTTGGAAGAAGGAAGGTTTATGGCTGAACATAATAATGCTGCCTTAGCCAGTAGATTGTTTGCAGCATTAGTGGAAAAAAAGAACCCCTTGCAAGTAGGCTTAGAGATGTGCGGTGGAGTTCCAAAGAATGTCCAGTTTTTAGAACGAGACCAAGATTACAAAGTTAGAGGGTGGCAATTAGGAGCACATGGAGATAAAGGCGCAAATGGAGCACGAGGAGGTATCCGGGGAATTGAAAATGCGTATGGTAAGAGCATCACCGGACATTCACACACTCCTGAAATTTTAAGAGATACTTATATTGTGGGTACAAGCACTGATCTGCGCTTAGATTATACCAGTGGGCCCAGCAGTTGGATGAATACCCATGCCATGTTATGGGATAATGGAAAAGTACAACTGGTGCATATCATCAATGGGAAATGGAGAAGGAAATAGTTATTCCTGAATATACCCTATTAAGACAGTGTTTATATTTCTTTTTTGATTTATCTACCTAATGAAAGGCAGTGTTGCAAAGATAAGTCTCGCCGGCTTGGTATTTACCGGATTGTTATGCACTTCCCACAATGATCCTGGCGAACGAAAAGGAAATTATTTCACCAAAGAACAAGTAGATTCTGCCTACGACGCAACCTATCAAGTAAATACGACCGTAACACTGGAACAAACAGTTGATGACGATTACTATCTTCAAAAATCCTGGTTTGGTTCAGGAACGTTGATGGTCGATTCTAAGACCGGAGATAATTATATTTTTACTGCAGAACATGTCACCCCAGATCCGACCTATACTGATGCGAAGACGCAGAGAACTGCAAAGGTAATAAAAGAAAGAATATCAGTCAAAGGAGAGGAGGTTTACTTATCTTATGAAGCTTCCGTCTTCAAGGAAGATGAAGAGAATGATCTGGCTTTACTGAAAATAGATGGTTCTCCAAAAGACATAAATGATCTGCCTTGGAAATCATTCAGGGGGAAGATCGCATTAGACATTGATCAAGGTGATTATGTGATCGGCGCCGGTTTTCCTAAAGGGAAGAAGGAACTATTTAATACACAGGTGACAGGAATTGTTTACAATAAGACCTATTTAGACATTTACATGATAAGCGGGAATTCCGGCGGAGGAGTATATCTTATCAACAATAAAGAGTTACAGCTTTGCGGAGTTGTTGCCAAAACTGATAATATTCCTTCTTTGGATAAAGTAAGAGCATTCTTTAAAGGAACGCCGCTGGAAGATGATTATCTGTGATCAAGCCACGATAAGACAACAGAAAAGTCTTTAAACTTAGTTTTTCTTTTGTAACAGATGGAGTATCTTAAAAAAGGATTGCATGATACGATTAATGCTATAAAGAAACATAAAATTCTTTTCATATTGTTGGTTATCCTGCAGATATTGTTCGTCGTTTCTTCTCTAGCCTTGGGATTGCAATATCTACTCAAAATAGTACAAGATACGCAAGGGATCATCGTCCCATTAGAGAATGCCAACTATGACTCACAAAAGATCGAACAAGGAGAACCTCTCGCCCCGGATTATGTTTCCATCTACAACAGTTACAGATCCATGCTAAGAAATGTATTCGCTTTCCTGGCTTGGATGGCGGCACTTTTCTTGCTGCTCAACGGCAGCATCTGGATGCTCAGCCATTGGATATTGCAGGAAAATAAACCCTGGAGAATAAAGATCAAAGAAGGATTACAATTTCTCCTGAAAGCGTGGACAGCCATGTTTTTGATTTTGGCGCCATTTAAGATCGCTTCATATTATATACTGCTTTATTTCATCCGCAGCAGCGAATCGTTTAGCAGCATCACATTTGTCCTGAAAATATTGCTGGCAGTATTTTTGGCGGTATATTATTTCCTATTGGTGGCGCTGGCGGTCGCCCCGCTTATCTCGTGGAAACAATTCGTGCTGCGCTGGGCCAGCATCCCGGTTAAAAAGTTTCAAAAGACTGCGCTGCTTTTTGTGGCAGTAATGGCCATTCTGCTATTTGTCTTTGGCGCCTTATATGTTGGGATTGAATATTATGAGTCGGTCATATTGTTGTTAGTGTTAGGATTGCTGAGCTTGATCACACTGGCGATAACCCGTATCTTCTGGATTGCCGGGGTACAACAGATTGAAGGTGCTCCTGTAAGATGAAACAGATAAAACAGGTCATCATAGACACCAACGTATGGATGGCCATCACCGAATTTAAGCTGGATATATTTACTGCGCTGGAAAGAGATTGTGATTTTCAATATAAGATAGCCGTACTGCAGGGGACTATCGAAGAATTACGTAAAATTGTAACCGAACAACGGAGCAAATTCAGGCAAGCGGCATTGTTAGCTATCGGAATAATTGAGACCAAAAAAATAAACACTCTTCCTGAGTTGGGAGATGTAGATGATATATTAGTAGAACATTCTAAGGAAGGCGATCTGGTCTTGACCCAAGATGCTGCGTTGAAGAAGCGGCTGAAGAGACCATACTTGACCATCAGGCAGAAGAAGAAAGTGATTCTTGTCGAATAAGATTCTTTTGTAATAAAATCATTCCTTCCATTGCTAAGGCAGACGACCTTTTCCAGAAATCATTTGGATAGGCTCTGTCCTGAATCTCCGCTTTGCTTTGGGTTAGCGTGGACTCGCTCTTGATATTATTTCTAATAATGCGGCGTTCCCGTAAGGAACACAAGAAATGCGGAAACTACCTCATTTCTGTGCAGAAAACTGATAGTTTTCAGTTTTCTTGCATCCCCTTGCCGCAATCGCTCAATTTACAGATTATATCGCTCGAATCCACACGCTAACCACATTCAGGACAGAACCCTTTGAACAGCAAAATATATAAACAAACCACCTCTCCAGCGAGTTAAAGTTAATTTTAATAAAATTTCAATAAAACTACGGGGTGCGTGTAAATGATTGAAACTGGTTTGATTGCGATTATTATCAGCCTTATTGCGCTGGCATATTCTGGCTTTTTAGCGTTTAAGATTTTGAAGATAGATCCTGGAACAGAAAAAATGCAGGAGATTTCTAACGCCATCAAAGAAGGAGCGATGGCTTTCATGGCGCGGCAATACCGGACCATCGCTTATTTTGCGGTGGCCATCGCAGCGATTTTATTATTTGCTTTTGGATGGAAAGTCTCCGTAGGGTTTTTACTGGGAGCAGTATTGTCATCGATCTCCGGTTATGTTGGTATGAGCATTTCTGTGCGCGCCAATGTACGGACAGCAAATACTGCCAAGAAAGGATTAAATGAAGCATTAAAAGTTGCTTTCCAAGGCGGTTCAGTGACAGGGATGGCAGTAGTCGGATTAGCTTTATTTGCAGTGAGCATCCTTTATGTTGCTTTCAAACATGACGTAGCTTCTTTAGTCGGCCTGGGCTTTGGCGCATCGTTAATCTCTTTATTCGCAAGAGTCGGAGGCGGAATCTATACTAAAGCAGCTGATGTTGGAGCTGATCTAGTAGGTAAAGTTGAAAAAGGAATTCCTGAAGATGATCCACGCAATCCTGCGACTATCGCCGATAATGTAGGAGATAATGTTGGAGATTGCGCAGGCATGGGTGCAGACCTATATGAAACTTATGTCGTAACGCTTTTAGCAGCGATGCTGTTAGCGATGATCCCTTCAGTGTCATCACAATTTAATTATGCAGTAGAGTTCCCCTTGATGTTAGGCGGAATCGCTATCTTAGGTTCAATCTTTGGAACTTGGTTTGTGCGCTTAGGAAAGTCAAAGAAGATCATGTGGGCGCTGTATAAAGGATTGATAGCAGCAGGCTTGTTCTCTGCAGTGGGATTCTATTTGGTGACAAGGTATACTAATAATCCGTTAAATCTTTTTTTGGCTGCGGTAGTAGGATTAGTAATCACCCTGTTGATCAATGTAATCACTGAATATTACACCAGTACAAAATATCGCCCGGTAAGGCAGATTGCTGATAATTCTGTCACGGGAGCTGGAACAAATTTAATCAGCGGTTTAGCGATGGGGATGGAATCCACGATCATGCCAGTATTGGTCATTTGCGCAGGAATCGTCGCAGCCTATTATTTGGCAGGAATTTATGGTATTGCCATCGCAGCTACCGCCATGCTTTCCTTGACCGGAGTGGTTATCGCTTTAGACTCTTACGGACCTATCACCGATAATGCCGGCGGAATTGCCGAGATGTGCGGGCTGGATAAAAATGTCCGTAAAATCACTGATGAATTAGATGCAGTCGGTAATACCACTAAAGCAGTTACTAAAGGTTACGCCATCGGTTCAGCGGCTTTAGGCTCACTGGCTTTATTTGCCGCATTTACCCTGGAAATAGACAGGTTGATGGAAACACCGGTAGAATTCTTATTGACCGATCCTGCAGTTTTGATCGGATTGTTCATCGGTAGCATGCTGCCGTTCATCTTCTCTTCAGTATGCATGAGAGCGGTAGGGAACTCAGCATATAAAATTGTTGTGGAAGTTAGAAGGCAATTCCAAGAGATCAAAGGGCTTATGGAAGGAAAAGCCAAGCCAGATTATGCTAAATGCGTGGACATTGTAACGAAAGCAGCGTTGCAGAACATGATTGTTCCTGCGATGATTGCTATACTTGCTCCGACATTAGTAGGATTGTTATTAGGCGTGAAAGCATTAGGCGGGTTATTGATCGGGGTGATCCTTTCCGGCTTGATGATGGCTTTATTCATGTCCAACACCGGAGCAGCTTGGGACAATGCCAAGAAGTACATCGAGACAGGCGTGCATGGAGGCAAAGGTTCCGATGCGCATAAAGCAGCAGTGGTAGGAGATACTGTTGGAGATCCGTTTAAAGATACAGCCGGTCCTGCATTGAACGCTTTGATCAAAGTGATGAATACTTTTGCGATCGTCTTTGCGCCTCTGTTGCTGGCATACGGATTAAATCTGTTTTAGGGATAACTTTTCCGATTTTTTCTTTAATTTTTTTTATTATTTTTTATTTATTTAGTTTTTATTCATTTAAAGAATATTTATTTGTTCAAATCTATCAGTAATAATAACCTATTTGAGAATATTTTTTTATAATTTATGGGAGATTATTTCCGTGAATTCCTTAACAACATTTCCTGGGTGCGTTTTAATTCTTTCTGCAGCTGTTGGATTTCTCGTTCCGCTTTCCGATTAACTTGATAATCATATTTTGCCTGAATTCTATCGCGTTCAGCCAGCCTGTTTTGACTCATCAAGATGATAGGACCTTGCATAGCTGCCAAACAAGAGAGGGTAAGATTAAGAAGGATAAAGGGGTACGGATCTAAAGGTTTATGAGCCAGTAACCAAGTGTTTAATCCAGCCCAGATTGCGATGTAGAGGAATAAAAGCCCGATAAAAAACCAACTTCCGCCAAAAGTAGTGATTTTATCTGCTGCTTTTTGGCCGAAAGTTAACTTCTGAGGATAATAAGGCACGCAATGGTTGTTATTCCCATTATTTTTATTCTTAAAGTCCTCTTTTTTTGACATTAGGATTATAATATCTTTACGATTTAAATAGTTTGCGAGAAGAGAAATGGAAGTTGATTTAGAGGGTAATAATTTTATCCTTTAAATTACTCCTTAATCCTTATCAATGTGCCGACCGGCAGGCCGTATAAAAAGAGAACTGCGGCGACAATTACCGGTTTGCCGGATAAAAAGTATCCTACCAGGAACAGAAGATAATGCGCATAAAACGCGTAGGAGGAATGTTTCTTCAAGTCCAACGCCAACAAGACTATCGCAAAGAAGACAAAAAGGATCAATCGATCATAAGATAATGGATATAAGATATAAGTGATAATGCCTGACAACAGAACAAAAATCAACCTATAGAGCAAGATGAAATATTTTTTCCCTGCGGCCATCTCTTCTTTAGCGAGATAAAAGAGCAAAAAACCTGCAGTTATTCCGCTAAGAGATATCAAAGGGACAACAAAACTGGAAAAAAAATCAATTGGGAGAGGCATGTTTAAGTTCCTCCTTGAAATTTTCTAAAAAACGAGCCCAGTCTTCTTGTTTGATGACCGCACCGCAGGCGTTAGGATGCCCGCCGCCATATCCTTCTATCCCCACCAAGGCTTTTTCCAAGGACCCGGAAATAGGATATTGCGCCCTGAGGCTGCATTTCATCTCTCCTGATTTTTCCCGGGCGATAATGATGACCTTCTTTGGATAGAGCGCTGATAATTCATTGGCGATATTGGCTGTAAAAGACCATTGGTTGGAATCATATGCAAACAATACTATCTTACTTTTGGTGATTTTCTTTTTTGCCTGAGCAAGAACTTCCCGATATTTTGCATCCACTTTTTCAAAATGCTTGTACAGAAATTTACCGGGAGCGGATTCTTGGCGGAAGATCTCAAAAGGAGATTTTATCTTGCTTAAGATGTTGATACATTTACGCACTTCTGGACTAGGCCCTTTCTGAAGAAAGAAAAATAATTTTACTAATTTGCCTACCGGAGACCGGTATAAAGTAGTAGCCAAGTCGGTTTTTTCCGGAAGCAATTCCGGATATTTTTCGATGAAAGTATCTATGAAATCTGGCATATACCAGTCCGCCAGGCAGCCTGCTGCGGCTATCCAGAGATCATCCTGATCCTGCGAAACCTGATAAGCCATCCGGGTGGTCGGCACATAAGCGTCAGGATTTTTGATACGTGGATTAAAATAATGCACATTGTTTATCTGTTGCGGCTGATGATGGTCTATCCAGAATATTGGAACTTTAAGCAGGTCCACAAACTGCTGGTCGATGACCGGTATATCAAGTATGAAAATCTTGTCTGGGTTGATCTCCTGCACTTTCCGCACAAACTGCTCATCCAAATTTGAAGTGTTGTTCACACGGATGCCTTTTCCTTCCCGGTAGACACGGAACAATAACAGGAATGAGCATAACCCGTCAGCGTCTGAATCGTAGATAAACAACGGATTTTTTGCAGTTTTCAGTTCTTCTTGCAGCAGGGATATCTGGGCAGAGGTAAGCATTTATGGTAAGACTCTTCCTTATTTTTTAAAACTTTAGCTGAATATAGCTTTGTGTAAAAATAGGTTAGCAGCAAACCGTGAGCCTACTTTGATTATATTTTCCGCAGAGCCAAGGGGACGCTCCCTACGGGAATGGCTCTACTTCTTAGAAAAGGCAACCAGCGAACCTGCTGCTAACTCGAACAGAGTGAGTTTTTACACAAAGCCGCTGTAGATTGACAGCCATGAAAACAGCGAGAAAACAGCAAGAAAATTGATATTAGGTGATATTAAAGCTTTCTCCGACCGATTATTTTACGCTTTCCACTCTTTTCAACATCTCAGCAATAACGTCAAATCCGCCCTGCCAGAATTTTTCCGAGTTGATGTCTGCTCCGACTGCTTTAGTTATATCCAACGGAGATTGGCTTCCGCCTTTCGCTAACATCTCCACAATCTTGTCAGCGTATGCAGGGCCTTTTTCTCGGTAAGTTTCGTACAACGCAAGCGTCAGCAGGTTTCCGAAAGCATAGGCATAACAGTAAAATGGAGTGTGGAAGATATGAGGGATATAGCACCATTCGTATGCGAATATCTCGTCCACTTCCACTTTAGGGCCAAGCTGCCGGCGTAGATCATGCAGATAAGCTTTGCTGATCTCCTCGATAGTTTTTCCTTCTTCTAACATCTTATGCGCTTTTATTTCAAAACGCACAAATCCTGCCTGACGGATGATGGAAGCATATATTTCATCTAATTTCGTGAAGAGCAGATTTTTAGCGCGGTCCGGATATTTCTTCAGAAGACGTTCAGAAAGGACCATCTCAGAAAAGATAGAAGCTGTCTCTGCTAAAGGAAGAGGCGCATGAAAAGTAAATTCAGTCTGACCGCGAGCAAGATTGTGATGGATGCCATGCCCCAGTTCATGAGCGAGTGTGGAAACATCGCGTAACGTCCCGGTATAATTTAACAACACATAAGGATTTAATCCTGAAGTGACACTGCAGCAGAAAGCGCCGGTATCTTTATTTTTCTGAACTTTAGAATGGATATGGTTGGCAGTGATTATATTCAATGCTTCACGATGGAAAGCGGGAGAGAAATCTTGGAATGTCTCCAAGACTGTGGTTATGCCTTCATGATAAGGTATCCCGGTTTCTTTTTTCTTCTGCATGGGAGCATAGAGATCAAAACGGCGCATCTTTTTCAGGCCGATCCTCTTCCGTTTCAATTCAAAAAAACGCTGGAATAAAGATTCATTGCGTTCGCATACTTTCAGCAAGGCTTGTACCGCATTATCAGGGATGTCATTCCCAACGTTACGGACATGGATAGGGCTGTCATACCCCCTAAGCCGGATATTTTCTTCCCGCCAATCGTTGACTATGTTGCGGTACACTTCTCCTATAAGATCCTTATGAGACTTGTATTTTTCCAACAAGGTGCGATAGGCTGCTTCTCTTCTTTTAGGCGAATGACTGCGTACTGCGGTGAGCAGTTCTTCCTGCCCAATTTTTTTTCCTTCAAAATCAAATTGGAACTGGGAACAGAGGATATTGTAGATGCTGTTCAAGGCCGATACGCCGGTCACATCCTTGATATTGATGATCTTCTCTTCCTTCTCCTCCAGGATGTACGGCTTGGACTTATACGTCTTTTCCAGGAAGTAATGATACTTTCCGCTGGCCTTGATCAAGCGTGATGCTTCTTTCTCCGGCAGCTGCTTGAACCACAAGTTAAAAAAAAGCAGACGATTATTGATAGCAGTAAGAAAATTTTCAACCTGCGAGAGTAAAGCGCTCGCTTCCTGGTTGCTTGAATCTTCCGCAAATCTCAACTGAGCATAGACACCTACTTTGCAGTTAAGGATCTGAAGTTTCTCCAACTCAGCAAGAAGAGAAAGGAAAACTTGAGAAGAGAGGCTGTGTTTAAGTTTAGGGCGCCAGCGCTCGATATTTTTGGCCAAAGATTCGATCTCCTGAAAAGTTTTCTGCAGGCTACTTGGCCTTATCTCTGAGAGATCCCATGCAGAAAGCTGGTGCTCTTTCATATACAGATGTGATCCTCGCCTTCATCAAAGCTGGTATTGCATTGCGAACAATATTCTCCGCGTGCTAACACTGAATTAAAATTGTCACATGATCTATCATTGCACTTCTTCTGTCCCCTCTTATATGCATCTACGGTGACCATCTGGCCGCAGCTGCCAATGCAAAGATACCTTATTTCAGACATATATTCCACCTTTTTTAGATATTAACGTGCTTATTATTTATAAAATTAACCAAAAAGGACCAAAATTCCGGACAGGATCTGTGACTTTTTTACAGAATGAAAAACAGAGTATTTTTAAATGAAAATATCTTAATGGTCTATATGCAAAAAAAAAGGACTTTACTGCTTTTTGTTATATTGTTTGCTTTACTTTGCGGCCATTCCGTCTTTGCTTTTTTCCATGATGAAGAAGTTATAACCGCTAAAACCGGAATAAGCGATGCCGCTGCTGAATCTATGAAGCAATATCAGATCAATCAATTGTTTAAAGCATTCGACAGCCGGGATGCCACAACCGCGGTACAGATACTCTCTGACAATCCTGAATTTTTCCAGTTAGACGGAGTTACGGAAGCTTTTAACAATGCCATCACTGAAAAACCTGTCGAGACCGCAGAAGCGCTTAACTCTGACAACGGTGTAATCCTCCTCGCTGAAAACCAAGAGGTGCAAGATGCGTATGCCGAGCAGGCCAGCAAGGATGTTCAAGTTCTTAATGTTGCACCAAAAGCGAAAGCAACTCTCTTCAAAGAAAAGCATGGTGTTATCATGGAGAATGACCAGGTAGAAGTTACCGATTACGATGATATTGACGGGTTGATTGAAACGGAGATAAAATACATTGAAAAACCTGGGGATGAATTTTATGATGAGTCCTATGCTAGCAACCCTTATTTCACTGATCGGTCGCTGATCACTGCTGACAGTGAAAAATATGATCAAGGGGAGATAAAAATTGGCTATTACGGTGGGGTTATATTTGAACCAAATCCTGAATTAGATAAACTAGATGTCCCAGAGACTGATATTCTTACCATCGCTATTCCTGAAGGAGAAAGTTTGATTTACGTTTCTGATAAAGATACAGTAATGATGGATGAAGCGGGGAATCGGATTTATACTGACACCCCTCCATTAAAAGGTACCGTGCGTATAGACCAGGGGCATTTAGTAGTCTGGAAAAAGCCCGCCACTATAGATGATGTGCTGATAACTCCTAGTTCTTTCAAAGAGAAAATAGATATCTATTTCGACGGGCAATCTCATGAAGGGAACTATGTTTCCATGGACCATCAGAAACTAATGATAAAATTTGGAAGAGGCGACAGTATAGCTACCGATCCTTCTGAACCATCAGGGTCATCTTCGTACTCGGTAAAGTTTGAATCAGGAAATCCTTATTTAAAAGTGTCTGAACCGGGGGATCCTGATTTAAAAGTTGGAAATGTGGTCATAGAACCTCGCCCGAATACAGAGGTCACGGTTGAGCATAGATTAGACAAAATTCCTTTAGTGACGGTGCAGGGGGAGATCAATTTGGATAACGGGTACCAAACATTTTATAACAGCAAAGGAGGAACTTTCTACCAGAAATTTAGTTCAAATGTTGATCCTGTAAAGGAAAGCGCACCATTGGCCTTACATATAGTAGATGAAAAAAGGAATAATGTATTAGGGACAGAATCGGAAAAACTAAAAATAATCTTTGATAAATACCATAACTATATCGTTTTGCCTGAAGGAGAAGCAGAAGAAAAATTTGAAGTAAAGAGATCCTGGGTAATCTATGATTATTGGAAGGGAAGAATTGAAGAGATCAGCGGTACGAAGATAACTGCATATCAGAATTTACCACTCCTTGCTAACCATTTATCTAGGTTGCCTCCCGAAGTAAAGGATAGTATCGGGGATATTGAAGTTTTACCACGTAAACTAATGGATGCTGAATGCGGAAAAAAAGCTGCCGCTTGTGCAAACTCTAAAGATCGTAGAATTTCCGTTCTGCCCGGAGTAGATTATACCACTTTTTATCACGAAGCAGTACATACGCAGACTCATCTTGAAGAACAAGGGACCTATCCAAAATACAAGAAATTTGCTAGAGTTTCTCTAGAGTTGCAAGGGAAGTACGGGGAAGATTTTGAGACGAAAGCAACTGCTGAAGAATTAGAAACTTATAGAGATTTATACCATACCCAAGATGAGGAAAAAAGAAGTTCTTTGTCCATCCGCGCGGAATGGGAAGCGGTTGCCGGACCAGTTTACACCCATCGAAGAATTGAAGAAGAAGCAAATACAGCAGGATTCTCAGAGATAACAGAAGGACATGTAGATGGTTGTCTTAGCAGATACGGATGCACGGATTATTATGAAGACGTGGCGGAATTTGCTGCGCATAGCGCTACCAAGCCGCCAGCTTTTTTTGCACCGCTGCTTATCCCTCCGGGAGAAGCAGGACACAATCCAGAAAAATATGATCCTCGATATAAACAGAAACTGGACATGTTATATATCTCCGGCAAGATCACTCAAGAGAATTATAACAGCATAATCCAAGCTACGCAGGCAGAGATAGAGAAAGCTAAATCAAAGGAGGATAGCTTAAAGAAATCTGCCGCCTCTGCATTAGAGAAATAACCGCTATGAAACCAATGCTTATCTTAGGAATAGTATTACTTTGTTCCTTCAGCGTATTTGCGGATATCAACCACTACTATAAGATAGATCTTCTCTACAACCAGGGGAATTTATCTTATCAAAATCTGGCCGTCCAGCCTTCGCCGCAGCAGTTACAAAATCCGGAAGGAAGATATATCGCCGAAGTTGTTTCTTATGACAATAAGATCCTTAATCTTACTTTCTTTGTCATACCGCTTACTGTTTTCTATGACCGCGCTGATCCGGAAACCGGAGAATTAAATGATGGAGGAGTAATAACTTTACAGCGATTGCAAACTGATCTTTATGTGCCTTATTATGCCAATGCCAAAGAGATCAACATCTACGACCAAGAATTGATAAAAAAGTTGTCTATCGATGTAAGTTCGTATGCCCAAGCGACAAAAGAGCAAAAAGCTTCCCCAGCGTTTCCGGAAGCTGAAACAGCGCCAAGTGCTGCAAAAGAAGAGACCCCAGAACTGCCTATCATAGAACCTAAAATAAAACCTAAAACAAAAATTCTGCTAGGGGTGCTTATCGGTATAGTGATGATACTGACCTTAGTCGCCTTGCTGCTGATATTGAAAAGGAGAATAAAATGAAAAGACAAGGCCAAGTCACCATTTTTGTCATCGCCGGAATAATTATCCTGACGTTGATAGGAGCGATATTAGCTTTTCGAACTACGATCATCAAAGAAGAGATAAAACAAGAAGAAGTCGCTCCTTTGCTCAGCACTTCCATCCAGGAATATGTAGAATCCTGCATCCAAAAAAGCGGTGAAGAGGCTCTGCTCTTTGTAGCACAGCACGGAGGCTATTACCAGTTGCCGGAACTTGCTGAACAAGAACTGCTCCTGCCCTATTACTTTTATGGTAATAAAAGCCATGTTGTCAGCCGGGAGGAACTGGAAAAACAAATTTCAAGGTATATGGATGATAATCTTTTTTTCTGTATCCGTAATTTTGCTCCTTTCAGAAAAGCAGGATACGAAATCAAACAAGAAGAGGTTAGCACTTCCATTACTGTTCTTCCTGAACGGGTGGTTTTTGATGTTACTTTTCCGATCACCGTAACTCAAGATGCTCTTTCTAAGCAACTGCTCTTTTTTTCTCGAAACGTCCAATCTCGGATAGGCACTATGCGAGAGGTGGTCACAGATTTTATGGCTGAACAGGAGAAAGATGCGACCGCTTTATGCGTCAGCTGTCTGGTAAATCCTGCCATTGAAGCGGATATGCGGACAGAAATTACTCCGGTGAGAAATGACACTATCAAAATCATATTGATTGATGAAAAAATACCTTATGAGTTCATATTTCTCAATCAATATTATGTCGGATGAATGGTTTTTGTTGGAGGAATGATTGTTTTTGGTTGAATTATGGTTCTTGCAACAAAACAAGGGATAGTTGATTTGCAAAGCCGCATAATTCTAAAACATAATTATTATAAACCATAAATAACCTCTTGGTGGCATGGCAAAACCAAAGTACAAATTTTACCGGCAGACGGAAAAGTTCAAAGAGGTCATTAAGGTAAAGCACGACCCACTCAAGGAATGGCGCCCTGATCCGAAAGGATACTTTTTAATCCGAGTTAACCAGAATAAAAAAAGGATAGAAGCCGGTTTCTGTACCTACAAGCATGTCATAACTAAAATGATCCACGGCAGTAATGCGATTGAGATCTATAACACTCTCGCCAAAAAGAAATTAGTCAGCAGGTTAGAGCATGCCGCATATCTTGGAAAAGAACTGTATAAAGCTGAATTGGCATTAAAATATGGAAAGAAGTATAGACAGGAATTTCCGCTGGAATTTACTGATGAAGTGAAGGTAAAGATTAAGGATAGTTAGAAAATAGGCATCTTTAAATAACAGCTTGCTTTTTGAAATAGTATGGCTAAACCAATTGAACCAACACCAACTTTGCGAGGAAAGGATGCAATTAGATTTATCCAGAATATGGTTAAGGAAGAGAAAAATCCTTCTCCTGAGCGAATAAAGTTTATCCGAGAGTCTATGAAAATCAAATTCAATGTGGTTAAACGAGCTTGAGATCAAGACACATGAAAGTTATTTTCTCTTTGGTGTTTTCTCCGAAGATTTTGAAAGGTAGTTTTTGATAGAATTTAACTGAATCCAATGGAGGATTAGGATTTCTTTTTGCATCAACGGTGATAAATCTACAACCAGCCTTGCTTTGATTTATTTCTTTAGCAATTTGTACTGCAAAGCGCAGCATAAGTGTTCCTAAGCCTTTTCCGCGAAATTCATCATCAACACATAGTCTTCCTATTTTCAGGGCTGGAAGCGTTTTATAAGTCACTCCTTTGTCCATAAAATAATCTTGTAATTTCCCACTTAAACTAATCCTATCAGTAAGAAGCGTAATATAAGAGACTAAACGATTCCGATAAAACCATACAAAAGTCACAGAAAGATTTTGTTCTTGATTTCTCAAAGCATCATCTCTCAAAAAGTCAACAAGATCTTGCTCATACGAGGTGAAGCGTGTAAGATCATGTTTCTGGTTGATGATTTCTATTTTTATTTCGTTAGGTAAAATCTTAGAAGCTTTTTCAGCCATTAATTGGCCTAGTTAGAAACCACTATTTATTTATTTCTTTTCTCAAGCCGTTACGACCAAAAGTTTTATATTCCTTAGAATATTAGTTTGCCTATGCTAAAAAAGAGCTGGATGAAGCTGTTGGGCAGGAAGCAGCAGGCAAAAACTAAAGTGGATGTGCTTTCTGATATCGAAGCGATAACTGAATTTCTGAACGATATCCAAGCTGACACCAAAGAGTTGCTTTCACAGTTGAAAAAATTGAAAGAGCTGGAGAAAGAATATGGGGTGGCTTCTTCCGGCATATTGCATGTCAATCTTGACACACAAGCTAAAATATTAGACAAGCTGCTGGAGCGGTATGGTTTCTTTCAAGACGATGTGGATGTTAATGGCTTACGAATGAAGATGATCGCTTCCGAATTCTTGAAGCGGGCAAAAGCGGTTGGCATGACCGATCTAGTCAGGAAGAAAGAAAAAGATCCTCGATGGAAGATGCTGTGGTAGGGGTTAAAATTCAATAATCATATTAAACATATTCTTAGCAAAGGTCTTATTCTTAAAAAATCTTAACAAAATTTAAAGAAATTTTAATTTGAAAAGATGTGATACTTTTCCTTGCCTTCGATCTCTGAGATGATCCTCTTGATAACCAGCTGCTTGGGATCCGGAAGCAGTTTTACCCTATTCCTAATATCTTCAAAGCTTTCGAATGGCTTTTCCTTACGCGCATTTAACACTTCCCACATGTGTTTCTTTCCAACCCCTGGAAGTAGTTCCAGCTGGTGCATACGCATGCTGAGCGGCTGGGCTTTGTTGAAGAAATCTACAAATCTTGCTTCTTGGGCAGTGACTATCTCTTCCACCGCTTCCAAGAGGCTGTTGCTGGCGGTAGCAGTAAGCTTTTCTGCTGGAATCTTGCCTTTGATATGATGAACTTCTTCGCGCTTCCCTTCCCCGATGTAAACTTTCTGCATCGGTTGTAACATTACCCCTTTTTTAGGGATTAATTCAAGAAGAGTAAGATGATTCAATCCAAGAGCTTGCACTATAGGGGTCTTGACTGCAACCTGCTCGAATGGATACCCATGTTCCAGGTGATCCAAGACTATTGCATTTTCCTCTCGTACAATTTTCGGTTCCGGCGTTGAGGTCATTTTTTCTCTTGGAATTCAATGTATTAGTTAGGAATATCTTCGCTTTAATAAAAATTGCGCTTATTTAAGAGCTACTTCCGTAACGGCAGCGACAATGCTCTCCTGATCCTTCTTTGATAAGCTCAAAGGATAAGATTGCAGAATTACTTTTAATTCCTCCATATTCTTGGGGAGGAAGTCGATTATCTTGCAGTAATGCTCTTCCTTAAGCCGAGTTAGGCTAAGAGAAGTTAATTTAGAATACAATTCTTCCTTTTTGTCCTTAGACAAAGTAACAAATAACTCCTGATGTTCTTTTGCTTTATTGCAAAGGAAATTAAGACTTTCATCGCGCTTTTCCACGGTATGCAAAATAGCTTTAACTTCAGATAGTGCAAGCGGTGTTTCCGAGACGAATTGTGGTGATGGCATTTTTTACCTGTTGGTTTTGTATCTTTTGTATCTTTTGGTATTGCTTAATCACTGCTGTATTATACAGTAGTTTTTTTTAGGTGAATAGGATGCACGAAGAGCTTTTTTTCCTTGTTCTGGTCGTAAATCATGACTTCAAAACAGAAGCCGCGCTTTCCGGTAACTGTCCCAGTCAAGCCGTGGAATCTTGGAAAAAATTGGCCTGTCTGCACAGCTGAATTGATCTTAAGATTTACTTTGTCTCCTTCCTTAAACTCTTGGAAGTATTGGCTTAAAGGAAGCTTTCCTCGCTCTCGATAGTGGAGTGTGAATTTTTGCCTGGTTTTACGCTGCTTTGTTCCTATTCTGGTAACCATGCGGTTCTAGATAAAGGTTGATTTATAAAGGTTTCTAAAAATTGCTATGAACCCTGCCGCCAGAATAGATGGTTATGCCCTCTACCAACCCGCCACCGCTTAAAGACCAGCATTTTACCACTGCCCAATAATTATTATGGGAAATGTTTATAAAGGGACTATAGAGAGAATAAGCTAAAATGTTAGAAGCAATAACAAAGGAATTGATAGGGGAATATAACTTTAGAAGACACCTTACTAGGCAAGAGGGTTATTTACTATCTGAGCTAGGCTATAAGATCGGCGAGCCACTGGATTTATGGAAGGGGTTCACGGTCTATAAACTTTATTTTACCTGCGATACCAGGGGAATCCTGACTAAATTGGGAGTCTTGAAAGAATTTTCTAAAGAAGACATCGAGAACGCTTACCTGGGGAGATTTAAAATAATCGTCGACCAGGCAAAAGTAGATACAGCAGATAGAACAGGTTTAGGCATGGAGTTATTCCAAGAACAAATAATTGATTTAGAATTTTACACCAAAGACGTTCCTGTAAAGATAAGAAATAGGATCGCTAAGGCCGCATCATTATACAACGGAAAGTTTGGTTTTGACTATGATTATAAAGAGAGTTATGACGGATTTACAGCAGGAAATCTTCTTGACGAAGACACGATATAAATTTAAGATAAAATATCTAAAACTAAACAATCATGACCGCAGCATTACAAGAGATCACTGAACTTATCAAGACGCAACATATCGAGGATCAGGAGAGCCTGAACAATATCAAACAGGATATCGCTAAAAAGTACAAGCTCTCTAAAACACCGACCAATATCGAGATCCTTACCTCTTTGCCAAAAGAAGAAATCGCCGAGTTCAAGAAAGTGCTTATCTCTAAGCCTACTAGAACCATCTCAGGCGTCTCTCCGGTCGCAGTCATGACTGCACCAAGCAAGTGCCCACATGGCAAGTGCACCTTTTGCGGAGGAGGAATAGGCAGCCCTTGGGGCGATGTTCCTCAATCCTATACCGGACATGAGCCAGCCACCATGCGCGGCATCAGGAACAATTATGATTCTTACCTGCAGGTCTTCAACCGCCTGCAGCAATACGTCTTGATGGGGCACAGTTTTGATAAGATTGAAATAATTGTCATGGGCGGTACTTTCACGGCGGAGCCTAAGGAATATCAGGAAGAGTTCATCAATGGACTATTCAAAGCGATGAATGATTTTTCCAATCTTTTTTTTGATACACAAGGAGAATTCAATTTTCTGAGATTTAAAGAGTTCTTTGAACTTCCCGGCGATATGTATGACAAGATACGTGAGCAGCATATCAAAAACAAACTATTGGAATTAAAACAAAAAACAAAAACAACTTTAGAGAATGAACAGCTGCGTAATGAGACCAGCCATATCCGCTGTGTAGCTTTATGCATCGAGACCAAACCGGATTGGGGCTTCCTGGAGCACGGCAATGAGATGCTCAGGCAGGGCTGCACTAGGGTGGAATTAGGCATCCAATCCGTCTATGAAGATGTATTGAAATTTGTACATCGCGGACACACCGCAGAAGATTCAAAAAGATCGATCCAGATATTGCGTAATCTAGGATTTAAAATAAATTTTCATTACATGCCCGGTCTTCCTTTGACAGATTACCAGCGCGATATGGCAGGGATGCGGCAATTGTTCAGCGATCCTGCCTACAAGCCGGACATGATTAAAGTATACCCCTGCATGGTCGCACCTGGAACGGCATTGTATTACCAATATAAGAAAGGAGAATTCACTCCTTTAAGCACGGACGAGGCGGCGAAGAGGATCGCGGAATTTTATTCCTTTGTCCCTGAATACTGCCGGATCCAGCGGGTGCAGAGAGATGTCCCTACCAAATACTGGGAAGCCGGGGTGGACATGACTAACCTGCGGCAATTTATCGACGAAAAATATCCTGTAAAATGCAGAGACATCCGCGCACGCGAACCGAAAGGGAAACACGTCAATTGGGATAAAGTAGAGATCAAAGTGATGGAATATGAAGCTTCACAAGGAAAAGAATTTTTCATCTCTGCTGAAGATATAGAGAATGACCTCTTGATCGGATTCTGCAGATTAAGATTTCCCTCTGAATATTTACGGCCGGAGATCACGCCGGGAAGCGCACTGCTGCGGGAACTGCATGTGTATGGGACTGCTACCGCTATCGGCGATGAAGGGATGGTGCAGCATAAAGGCTGGGGCAAGAAGCTGATGCAGAAAGCAGAAGAGATCGCTCACGCACAAGGTAAAGAAAAGATGGTAGTCATTTCCGGAGTAGGAGTTCGGAAGTATTATGAAGATAAATTAGGATACGTTAAAGAAGGGCCTTACATGGTGAAAAATTTATGACTCTTTACTTGATCGGCATCGGGCTCAGCACGGAGAAGGACATCACTCTAAGAGGACTGGAGATAGTTAAGAGATGCGATAAAGTATATTTAGAAAATTACACTTCTTTACTGCAATGCACGGTAGCTGATCTTGAAAAATTGTACGGGAAAAAAGTTATTCTAGCAGACAGGACTGCCTCAGAGCAAGGCGACATAAAAATAGTAGAAGAAGCCCAGAAGATGGATGTGGCTTTTTTAGTGATAGGAGATCCTTTTTCTGCCACTACACATATCGGCTTATTACAGCTGGCTAAGGAAAAGAAAGTGCCGGTACAAGTGGTGCATAATGCTTCGGTGCTTACAGCAGTAGGAATTACCGGATTGCAGTTATACAAGTTCGGCAGGGTGACTTCTATCCCTTTCTTAGACGATAATCCACATTTGGAAACCCCTTACCATGTACTCAAAGAAAATCAGGCGCAAGGGCTGCATACTTTATTTCTCTTGGACCTGAATCCAGGGCAGGATAGGTTTATGACCGTCAATCAAGCCTTGGAGATTTTAGAAAAGATAGAATCACGCCTGAAGGAAAACCTGATAAAAAAAGATTCTTTTGTGGTCGGCTGCGCCAGATTGGGAAGTGATGATGCAGTCGTCAAAGCCGGACCATTGGAAAAAGTCAAGCAGATGCAGTTCGGCAAAGCGCCGCATTGCCTGATCGTTCCTGGAAAGATGCATTTTGCTGAAGAGGAGTTCCTAAACGCGGAGAATTCCACCACTCTATAAAGTGGTGGTTTGCATGCAAACCACTAGTTAATCTGTGGAATTCTTGCGTGCTCAAAATTAGGCTGGGC
>CAYIZT010000003.1:1256-37957 GCA_964368095.1 uncultured Methanosarcinales archaeon | reverse complement strand
TGGTTTCATTGCTTGCAAAAAGAGCATCTTTGCCTATGGTTCAAACAAAATTAACCGGAAAATCTACTGAGGGATACAAAGGAGAGAATCTTTCTACTGTGTTTGAACAAATGCGGGCAATGACAACTGGAGAAGCCCCATACGGAATTATCTTTTTTGATGAGATTGATAAATTAGCTCGTGATGAGTGGGGTAGTGGAAGTGGATTTGGTCCAAGGTTACAAGATGAATTAATTGGTTGGGTAGAAGAATCAACGATTCTTGCAGATAGGAAAGATAATAAAAAAGCATATAATGGACTGAACACCAGAAATATTTTGTTTGTTACTGCTGGTGCTTTTCAAAGTACTGATAAAGATTCTTCATTATCGGGTATCATCCGTAAGAGATTAGGAAAAGGACAAAAACAAATGGGATTTGTAGTTCAACAGAAACCTAAAGATGATGGTGAAGAGTATGATATTCCAAAAGTTCGACCGGAAGACTTGATTGCTTATGGATTAAAGCCGGAACTTGTTGGAAGATTGCCATCTCTAGGTGTGCTTCGTCCTCTTACTATTGAAGATAAAGTTAGAATTTTAACTGCGACTAAAAGATCTGCGATTACTAATTACACTAAATTGTTATCGTTAAAAGGTTATCAAGTAGAGATAGATTCAGCAGTGCCTGAAGTAATAGCAGGATATTGCCCGCAAGAGACTGGTGCTCGTGCTTTGAATGCAGTTTGCAATGATTTATTTACCGAAATAATGTTCGATCCTCAACGATATGCTGATGATAAAAAAGTTATCAGAGTTACGCTTGATTTAGCAAGAAAGTTAATTAATTTGTACGCTTAACCACCTCTCACTCAATCTCCCCCCATTTTGCAATTATAAGCGTTATGTGAAGGAAATTTTAACTATCACAAATAGATAAATCGTCACCACTATTTCTATGTGATTTCAAATCCACTTCCCATGCCACTGGACAAACGTATTAACCGATAATTCTCAAGAATTTTTTAGTTTTACCTCTTTTCAGCAGCCCACTGGACATCCTGGCCGCTTCACCCAAAGGATATAAACAGGTTCAAATCCAAAACTTAGATGAATCTTAGCGAAGCGCTCTCCTTCATCAAAAGGAGCCTCAACCAAAAAGAATTCACAGAATCAACGCATTTCAAAGAAGAATGCAAAGACAAGGATCTTTCCGTCGAAGAGATAAGCAAATTAATCACGGAAAATACAATTCTGGGGATCGCTCAGCAAGACCAAAATTTATATAAAGTATGGTTCAATTATGTTGATAATAAAGATTTGATAGTAATAGTGAGAATATTGCCTGAGCAATGGCTTAGGTTAATAACCTTATATCCCTGCAATGCAGAGCGAAGGAAACGAGAACATGTATCAAAAAGCTAAGGCAAGGTATAATTTTGAAAATGATATTTTTGTAGCTCGGCCCCTGAATAGAAAATACGATTCTTCTTTTCAAATAGGTGAGTTCATATTTGATCTTGATAAAAAGCAAAACGTGAATGGAGTTGAATTGCTTAATGCCTCCAAGGTTTTTGGAATACCTAAGGTTACCTTGAAAAATATGATTTCAGGAAAGCTTGAAGTTATTGTGTCAAAAGAATTGATTCAGGTGCATATTCAGATCAGATCTAAAATTCGCAATACCGATAATGTTACTTCTTTAAGTGTTGAAAGAGCAAAGCCAGAATTCGTTAATCCCGCTGAGCTTCATCTTGCAATAGCATGATTCTTTATTCTCACCACAAATCTTAAAAGCCCATAATCCTTACTGCTCTTAAAAGAGGTTGTACTAAATGTCCTACGTTATCTGGTTTAAAGAGTTAAGGAAAGATTCTATTGCTATTGCAGGCGGCAAAGGTTCAAATATTGGAGAAATGCTTACCTTGCATCTTCCGGTTCCGAATGGTTTCGCGGTCACCGCACAAACATATGGAGAGTATCTGGAAAAAACCAAAATCAAGGACAAAATTCTCAAGCTTCTGGAAAATTTAGATGTAGAAGATACTGATAAGCTTCAGGCGGTCGCCAAGCAGATTCAGGAATTGGTCATGTCTACCCCTATGCCCCTGGAAATGGCGGAAGAGATCATGTATACCTATGAAATGCTCGGCTCAATAAAACAGCAAGCGACTGATTTGATAGAACCTAAGGAAGTGTTTGTGGCGGTGCGAAGTTCAGCGACTGCAGAAGATCTTCCGGAAGCGAGTTTTGCCGGGCAGCAAGCTACTTTTTTGAATGTCAAGGGAAAACAGAATGTTGTCGCTGCGGTATTAGCCTGCTGGGCTTCTTTATTTACCGCAAGAGCGATCTATTACCGCGTGAAGAATAAATTTGATCACAGCAAAGTGTTGATCTCCGCCCTGGTACAGAAGATGATCAATGCGGATAAATCAGGCATCATGTTCAGCGTCAATCCTTCAACTAATCATGCTGACGAGATAGTTATTGAGGCGATTTACGGCTTAGGTGAATTGATCGTCGGCGGAGAGATCAATCCTGACCTCTATCTTGTCGATAAGAAAACGCGCGATATTAAAAAAATTGAAGTGCGCAAGAAAGAAATTGGCCTATTCAGGAATGATAAAGGCAAAAATGAGAAACAGGTTATCCCAAAAGACAAGCAGGAACGGCAGGTATTAAATGAAAAACAGATTAAAGAACTGGCACGTTTGGGAAAAAAATTAGAAGAACATTACGGCAAGCCGCAGGATGTAGAATGGGCAGTGCAAAATGAAGAAGTGTTTATCGTACAGACCAGAGCAGTCACTACCTTTAAAGCGCATACTATAGAAAGACCAGATGTCAACGATGAGACCGGTAAGATCCTGTTAAAAGGAGAGACTGCCAGTGCCGGGGTGTATGCCGGACCGGTTAAAGTGGTACTCAATCCTTCCGAACTTAGCAAAGTGCAGAAAGGTGATATTTTGGTCACCGCCATGACCACACCAGATATGGTTCCTGCCATGCAGCGCGCAGGAGCTATCGTGACTAATGAAGGCGGTATGACTTGTCATGCGGCGATCGTTAGCCGCGAGATGGGAACACCCTGTATTGTGGGGACACAGCATGCTACTGATCTGTTAAAAGACGGAGAAATAGTTACCGTCCACGCGGCCAGAGGGATTGTGTATGAAGGAAGAATCGGCACGATCGATCAGATACAAAAAATGGAACAGAAAAAAGAAGTGCCGCACTACGCAGGAGCAGAAGTAGTGACTGCAACAGAAATAAAAGTTATCATGGATCTTCCTGATTTTGCTTCTAAAGCAGCAGCTACCGGTGCTGATGGCGTCGGGTTGGTCAGGCTGGAAATAATGATCGCTAATGGCGGGGTGCATCCTGCCGAATACATACGACAGAAACGGGAAGAAGATTACATTTCTTTGTTGAAAGAAGGAATCAGAAAAATTGCCAAGGCCTTTGTGCATAAGCCAGTATGGATACGCTGTTCAGACATGCGTTCTGATGAATACAGAAATTTACAGGGCGGCGATAAGGAACCTCACGAGACCGACCCCATGATCGGCTGGCACGGCATCAGAAGATTATTGGACGAACCTAAGATTTTACGCGCAGAATTTCAAGCTGTGAAAGAACTGCATGATGAAGGTTTTGATAACGTCGGCATAATGCTGCCGTTTGTGATCCGCGTGGAAGAACTGCGCAAGGCAAAAGAAATCATGCGCGAAATTGACCTTGAACCGGTGAAAGAGATTGATTTTGGAGTGATGGTTGAAACGCCGGCAGCATGCTGGGTAATCGAAGATCTGTGTAAGGAGGGGATAAGTTTTGTTTCTTTCGGCACCAATGATCTGACTCAACTTACATTAGGCATAGATAGGAATAATGAAAGGATAGCGCATCTGTTTAGTGAGATGCATCCTGCAGTATTGGGTGAGATGTCAAAAGTGATCCAGGTCTGCAGAAAGTATAACGTGAAAACATCGATCTGCGGACAGGCAGGGAGCAGGCAGGATATGGCTGAATTTTTAGTAAGGCAGGGAGTCAATTCCATCTCCGCCAATGCGGACGCAGTGGATGAGATTAGGCATACCGTAGCTAAAGCTGAGAAAAAAATTTTATTGGATGCAGAGAGAAAAAAAGTTGATTGATTGTTTTTATTATAACTTTGTATTATAACATTGCGAGGCTCAGGAGTATCCTTTCTTGATATTCCCTCGGCTTAAACAGTTCTTCAGGAGTAGGGAGATTCAGGACAGAGCCCCCTTAACAGCATATAGCTATAACCATAAATTATGCTTTGCCAGGCCGTTTTATAGGGATTCGAGTAAATTTCTTGCATTCAAGGCAGGAGATGATCACCTTGCCTCCTCGGGTACGTATCCGTGCATTTACGCTCGGTCTTAAATAGCTGTAACAGTGCTTGCACATCCTTCTTTTTAATTCCTGCGGGATCTGCGCATGCACTTTCATAGAGATTTTTCTGGCCAGAGCGACATGACGATCAGCTAAGGCCTTGTTTTTTGGAAATATGTCTCCGGCCTGCTGAAAAAGAACCCTGATGCGCTGTAGCGCGATTTCTTTCTGTTTACTTTTGGAAAGGAGCGGTTTGGACATGATATTAAAGAAATTCTTTTAAACTTTAAAAAGTATTTTGTAATAATGGTGAAAGGAAGGCCCATCAAAAGCCTGATCAGGCAGAACATCGTGGAAATCCTGCACTATTTAGGGGAAGGATACGGTTACCAGGTGGCAAAAATGTATAATGAGATTTTCCCTCCTGCGACCCAGCGAAGCATTTATTACAATTTGCAAAAAGGCGTCCTGACCAAAGAGATCACTATGCATAAGATCGAAGAGGAACAGGGAGAATTCTCCTGGGGAAGCACGGTAGAGAAAAAGTATTATTCTTTAGGCAAAAATGCCGAAGCAAAAGGAGATAAGCGGGTAAAAGAATATCTTAAACAAAGAGAACCAAAAAAAGAAACCTCAACCAACAAATTTACCAGCTTTGTCAACAAGTTCCGCAAGGAAAAGACATCAAAATAAAAATTAAAAGAAAATAAAATTAATATCAGGCAGTTTAGCTTTACATTAAATAGCCAGAAAGCCTCGTCTTTTAAGACGAGGATGAATGGCTCTGGCTATTTATGTCACAATAGGCGGAGTTAAAAATCTTCTCCCGCTCAAGCCACGCACTTTAGTGTGTGGTGGAGAAGATTTTCCGCCTATTCATGACATTCTCTCGACCATTTCACTGACTTTATCAGCGAGAGTTTTGCTGTTGGCTACCACAAATGTTTTTCTTACTTTTCGCTGTTCCAAATACATGATTGGTTGCCCGTCGGTAAAACATACATATGCCCCGGCCTCTTCAGCGATAATCTGCGGTGCGCAAATGTCCCAGGTGCTGCAATGGCTTCCTTCTAAGTTAAAGTGTACATCAGCGATGCCTTCAGCAACTTTCATCACCCGCAATCCTTCGCTGCCGCTGATGATACTTCTGGAAAGGCCTAATCGCTTCGCTAATTCCTGATATCTTGCGCTTAGTACATTGTCTTTATCCATCGCTGCAATAAGCCCGGTATGTTTCTGGACCTGAAGCTGCCTTTTATCGCCGAATGGAGATAGTCTATATGCGCCTTCATCTTTTACTGCAAAGTACATTTCTCTGGCGACAGGCTTGTATACAATACCCAGCACTGCTTTTTCTTGCACCGCTAATCCGATATGGACCGCAAACTGGTCGGTATGTTCAATGAATCCCCTCGTCCCGTCAATAGGATCGATATACCAGCATCTGTTTTTTCCTTCTATCGCTTCTAATTCTTCGCTCACGATCGCATCTAATGGAAACGCTTGGCGTATCCCTTCTTGGATAATCCTGTTGGCCAATACATCGGCATCGGTCACAGGCGTATTATCTGCCTTGGTTGTTACATCCGCTGTCCCATAATAAATGGGTAAGACCGCATTTCCGGCTTCCACAGCTAAATGCTGAGCAAGTTCTAATTCCCGTTTGTAGTTATTATTTTTCATAAAGTATGTTAAGAAGCTGTAATATTTATATATTATTAATAATAGCTCACTATTAATGGAAGATCTGAAGAGGTTGGGATTAAGTTCTTATGAAGCAAAAATTTATACCTCGTTATTGCAATATGGGCGGATGTCGGCGCGCGAGATTGCAGAAAAATCTTCAGTGCCGCCTACTGCAGTATACCCTAATTTAAAACGCTTGGTGTTACGGAACTTTGTGCAGGAATTGTCAGGAGAATTATCTTATTTTGAACCGGTAGACCCGGCGGTAGTCATCCCGGCATTTATTCAAAATAAAAAAAAGTTGATGGACGAATTAGAGATCGCGCTGGTAGAACAGACTAAAGTGTTATTTCATCAAAAACAACAGGTTAAAATGCCGGAAGTGCTTAACGTCTCGTTAGGGAAGGAAGCTTCTTCGGCGATCTATCTTGATGCGTTGAAACGGACCAGCAAAACGTATTATATTCTTGGCTGGACTTTTCAGACCAGCAAAGCTAAATTTGTAAAGCTGCAGCATTTGATCGAAGCCAAAAATAAGGGGGTAGCCGTGCGGATCATCGTGTCCGCTTCACAGAATAAAGAATGGCCCGTTTTAGAAGAATACGCAAAACAAGGGATTGATTTGCGCTACTATCCGCTGCAAAACTTTTCGTTGCTAATCGTTGACGGCCGTGAGTGTAAGATCACCTTGAAAAACCCTGAATATGATCAGAAATTTAACCTGCACATCAAGGACCCTTCTCTTTCTGAAGCCATGCAAGGTTATTTCCTTAATATCTGGGAGAAAGCTAAACCATTGTCTCTGCATAAGGTTCAGACTCTGTCCTGAATGTGGTTAGCATCAATACACGAACGATAAATCTGATATGACTTTGATTGCGGAAGGGGACACCCCCTATGGGAGGGCACCGCATTACAAGAGAACATGCGAAGAGTGAGTCGATGCTAACCAGAAGCAAAGCGGAGATTCAGGACAGAGCATAAGGTTCCAGAACTTTTTTAAAGGAGAATATAAGTATTAAGATAATGCCCATACATGCTTTCCAAGCGACAGTATTAGAGAACAAAAAACTTACCGAGGATGTTATTTTTCTTTCTTTATCTGCGCCAAAAGAATTCTCGTTCAAAGCAGGACAGTTCATCACCCTAAAAGTAGAAAAAGGCGAAGAGTTCCGCTTAAAATCTTATTCAGTGCTAAATCCTCCTTCAGAAAAAGGCAAAATAGACTTATGCATCAAGATCATTGATGGAGGTTTCGCTTCCGAAGTATTCAAGAATGCCAAGAAAAGTGATTCCTTTCAGATAAAAGGGCCGTTAGGTCATTTTGTCTTTGAAGATGATGATAAGAACAAAGAGATCTGGCTCATCGGCGGAGGCACTGGTGTTGCACCGCTTTACAGCATGCTTAAGCAAAATATTTCTTATCATAAAGGGAAGAAATTTACCCTGATTTTCAGCGTCAAGGAGAAAAAAGATTTATTCTTGCATGAAGAATTCCGGCAATTGGCAAAGAAATATGCTAATTTTATCTATGTGCCTACTTTGACTAGGGAGAAATGGAACGGAGCGACCGGAAGAGTGCAGGCACATCTTCCCGCTGATGTAGAAAACAAAACTTTTTATATCTGCGGCTTAAAGGAGTTAGTATTGGAAACCAAAGAGGTTTTGATAAAAAAAGGAGCGGCATTGAAGCAGATTAAGTTTGAGAGATATTCTTAACGAAAAAAAGTCTTAATGAAAAAAGGAGCGGGAGAATATGAAAATAACGATAACCAAGGATTTGGATAAGGCACAGGACGTATTGTTTTTAGGTCTATTTGAAGAAGAAAAAGATAACGGAAAATCATTCAGCAAGGAATTGGCGGAAGAGGTGGAAGCCGCGATAGGAAGGAAAGCTTTCTCCCGCCAGTTTGGAGAGATGTATGCTACCAAATTAGCCGCTCTTCCATATAAAAAAGTAGCAGTGCTGGGATTAGGTGAAAAGAAAGATTTCAATACAGAAAAAGTCCGTCAGGCTCTCGGAAAGATGGTAACTGCTACAAAAGGCTGGATATTGTCTTCCTTCACTACTAATGTTGTTGAGAAAGCCCGCCATGATAAAGTTGATCAAAAATTATTAGGCCAGTCGGCAGCAGAAGGGTTGTTGCTGGCTAATTACGGCTTTACTAAATATTTTTCCAAAGAAAAGCAGGAGAAGAAAAAACCCCTTAGCTTAGTGGCTTTGCAGTCTGCGGGCAGCGATGAATTCGGTGAAGGATTGAGAATAGGCAGGATTATCGCGGAAGCGACAAATGTGACCAGAGATCTGGTCAATGAGCCTGCTAATGTAGTAAATTCTGAATACATGGAAAAGATGGCCAGGCAAGTTGCTTCCCAATATAGTTCGGTGAAAATGAAAGTCCTAAATAAAACAGAGTTGGAGAAAGAAGGCATGGGCGCTTTGTTGGGCGTAAATGCCGGAAGCAGCAACCCGCCTAAATTGGTCATCCTTGAATACAATGGTTCAAAGAAAGGAAAATACACTGCTCTGTTAGGAAAAGGAATAACTTTTGACAGCGGTGGATATAATTTGAAACCTACTAAGTATATCGAAGACATGGCTACTGACATGGCTGGTGCGGCTGCGGTGATGGCCGCGGTGAAAATAGCAGCAGAATTAAAATTGAAAAAGAATCTGCTGGCAGTCATGCCATTGTGTGAAAACATGGTTGATGCCACAGCTCAGCATCCCGGCGATATTGTCAGGGCATACAACGGTAAAACTATTGAGATCGGGAACACTGACGCAGAAGGAAGATTGATCTTATGTGACGCTTTGGCCTATACCGAGAAGAATTACAATCCGGAAGTCATGATTGATCTGGCGACGCTGACCGGAGCATGTGTAGTCGCTTTGGGATATTATGCCGCAGGAGTTATGGGCAAGCATGATGATTTATTGCATGCGTTGCATGAAGCAGGAAGCGCTTCCGGCGACCGGGTCTGGCAGCTGCCCTTCTTTGAAGAATATCAAGATTGGATGGACGGCTCAAAAAGCGATTTGAATAACAACTCTCAGAAAGGGAAAGGGTACGAAGCAGGTTCTATCACTGCCGGGGTATTCTTATCTAAATTCGTCGAGAAAGCTAAATGGGCGCACGTGGACATCGCCGGTTCGGCGTATTGGATGGTGGATGGCGCTTATCTTAACAAGGGAGCGACTGGTTCAGGAGTACGGATGTTAGCGTATTACTTGATGGATAATGAAGAGAAGGAGTAGAATTTGAAATCATGGAAAAAATAGCCATCTTAGGAACGGGGATAGCCGGCTGCACGGCAGCTATTTACGCCGCGCGAGCTAACCTTGATCCTTTGGTCATTTCAGGACCGGAAGACGGCGGGCAACTTACCTTGACCACGGATGTTGAAAATTTCCCAGGATTTCCCGGAGGAGTGCAAGGCCCTGCTTTAGTAGAAAATTGTAGAAAGCAAGCCGAGAGATTTGGCACTAGGTTTAAAGTTGATATCGCTTCCGAATTTAAAAAATTAAAGAATGGTTTTGAATTAAAGTTAATGGGTGGCGAAACTATCCAGACTAAGACACTAATCGTTGCGACCGGAGCTTCTGCCAGATGGTTAGGGATTCCTTCTGAAGAAAAGTACAAAGGACGTGGAGTGACGACCTGCGCGACCTGTGACGGAACTTTCTTCAAAGGGAAAGAAGTCGTCGTTATCGGCGGCGGTGATTCGGCCATGGAAGAGTCAAATTTTCTGACTAAATTTGCCACAAAAGTCACGGTTATCCACCGAAAAGATTCATTCAAGGCTTCTAAGATAATGCAGGATAGATTTTTCAAGAACAAAAAGTGTAAAGTGATCTGGGACAGTGAAGTCGCAGAGATTTTAGGCGACGGAAAAAAAGTTACCGGTGTTAAATTGAAAAATACCAAGACCGGAAAATTGTCTGAATTCAAGACTGAAGGAGTATTCTTAGCGATTGGACATATTCCGAATACCTCCGTCTTCAAAGGGGCACTAGATATGAATGAATTGGGATACTTAACTACAGACCGGTTCATGAAGACCAATATTCTTGGAGTATTTGCCGCCGGCGATGTGCAGGATACGCGATACAGGCAGGCTATAACCGCCGCAGGTTCTGGTTGTCAAGCTGCGATGGAAGCTGAGAAGTATTTAGCTGAGCATGAGTGATTTTGTAATTCTTCAAGAATTTACTTTGTGCAAATAATTTTATCGTTTTACTACGGGGGGGGGCTACGCAAGTTTAAATAATAATAATAATAATAATAATAGTCTAACAAGTTATTAATTGAGGTGAAATAAATGAAAAAAAATTTAGTAATGTTAAGTATATTTGCTGTCGCTTTTTTGTTTATCGTTTCCTGCGCTCCAGGAGAAGCAGTTAGAACCAAAGGAACTGGAATCAATGCGCCGGTTAGTCAAGTTAGTGGGCAACTAGTGTTTGTTGATCAGGGAGAGTTAGTGGAAAAAGGTCTATCTATTAACCAGTTATTTGAAAAGAGCGGAACAGAGGCTTGCCAAATAATGGGTTATAGTGGATGCGAGGTAGCCCAGCATAACGTGATACGCGAGACACATAAGTCTACTGATGGATCCTGCTCTCCAAGGTCTCCATGGGAACCCATACCCTGGGTAGAATCAGACGAGAATTCGAAACTAGTTCCTTGTAATGAACTACCATACAAAACAATATGCCTCGATGCTCAAGAGGGTTCATGGCCTGTAGAGGATAGATCCGCTGGTAGCATACTATCAGGAGTTTTCTGTATCAAGTAAGATTCTTTATTTTCTTCTTTTTTCTTTTATTATTTACAAACTGATTATAACTTTTCTTTAATAGAATCCTTAATTTTAAATAAAATATCAAGCTCAATTTTCTGTTTAGGATAAGGTGCATAATTTCCCGTTGGGTTTGGATCGGTAAAAGTGATGCCATAAAATTCTCTGGGAGTATTATAATGCGGTATCAGATGCGCATGCAGACGCGGTGCTGTATTTCCCAGAATGGCTAGATTGGGCCTATCATGCGAAAATAATTCATAAACAGCTTTGTTCCAAGCGGGCAGTATATCGCCAAATAATTCCAGCAATTCTCCACTTTTAATATCAGTTACTTTATCAGAGTTTTCTCTTTTAGCCCAGGCGTAGCAGCGGCCAATGTAGGGGAACTGATTAATCTGAAGGAATAAATCCCAAAAATCATATTCCCTTATTTTGAATTGGTTGTGATCCATTTATTATCCTAAAGAAAAAAATCTTTATAACTCTTATGTAATTCTAAAACAATTTCGCCAACAGCGGATAAAACAAATTCAATAACAATACCAACAAGAAAAACAAGCTGACTTTGTGATACAATCGTTCTCCTTTTTCCGGGCCTTTCAGTTTGTGCAAAAATACTTGTGCCATCCTTCCCCCATCTACGATAGGCAAGGGTAATAAGTTGAACAGGCCGATACCTATGCTCAGCAGGAACAGCCAGCGCAGGAATCCGGTAAGCCAGGATAATACTGCATACAATGTTTTTCCTGCTCCTGCTTGGTATCTTTCTTTAACCTCAAATTCATTTTTAATATCAAGTACCCCTAAGAATGGTTTTTTTACGTTATCCGGATTTGCTGCTAAAGTGAGAGCATAATCTTTTTTCGCAGTATTTACAATGATGGACTGGCCCGGGCGATAAAATGCTAACTCCTCGCTGAATTCTTGGAAGTTAGACACTTCCTGATTGTTGATGCCAGTGATGATCGTTTTAGGTTCTAGTCCAACTTTTTGAGCCGGAAAATCTCCCGCCACATAGCCGTCAAAACTGAAACCGGTCGGTTCGACCATCATATCCTGTAATGGCATGAAAGCAAAATTAAGGAATAATAAAGCTACTACCGCTAATACGACATTAGAGAATGATCCTGCTGCCAATACGGAATATTGTATAATATCTTGTTCTTTACGTAATTTTTTTTCATCCGGTTCAACAAATGCTCCTAAGATAGGTCCAAAGAAGACTAAACCGGTATTTTTTACAGGAATATTATGCGCCCTAGCAACAATCCCGTGAGAGAATTCATGCACTACGGCTATGGAAAAAATTGCCAATATCCAATACCAGAAGGGCAATACGCCTAACCCCGGAACATGCACGCCCGGAAGGACTAACGAGACTCCTGAAGCGGCCGCGGGTGTAGTTATCAAGGAATATAAATTCTGGATAAGCACATACGAGATCACTATTAACCCTACAAATCCGGCACCCATGCCTATGTAGCCGAAAAGGACAACCCACTCCCTGAATTTTTGCGAATAACGGTCCATCCATCTCAAACCGAATTTGGTGCGATAGAGAAAGATTATTTTTGCTTGCTTCTCTATTCTTTTCCAGCGAAATGCGATGAATAGGATAACTAGAAGATAAAAAAGTAATACAAATTTATATTTCAAGATAAAAGCTAAAACATCTATCATATAATAGAACAGAAAGAATAAAGCTTTTTATATGTTTGGGTTGCTCTATATGTCTGGGTCGTCCTTTTATTTTTCTTTCCACTGATTCAATTCTTCTTGACTAATCCTCGTAGTCCCTACGATATTCACCGCTTACAAAGAACTTAGCGACTTCGTAGATAGCTTTTGGTGTGGATAACGTCCCTAAAATGTAAGAAAATACTTCTGCTCTTGAATAGGGTGAAAATGGGTCATCATATGACCGGAGTTCGGCTAAAAAAGCGATATTTTCCAATTCATCCAGTAGCATAGGTTTTATAGTTTCAAGATCGCTATTATCAGAAAACATCACTTTAGATTCTTTTCTTCCCTGTTGAAAGCAGTCAAGACAGTCAAGAATATCTTTAAGAGACATCCGATCACTTCTTTCTTTTCGGCCTAAGCTTTAAAGAAGTGCAACTTCTGCATTTGATTTTACCCTGACTTACTTTAAGGCTGGATGCCCGAATCTTTGATTTGCAATTTCTGCAGACAAAAATACCTTTGATCAGCCGGTTCAATGCTTCGTCGAATTTTGTAGCCATTATAACATCACTTTATCATAACTTAACTTTTAACTTGTTTCATCACTTTACTTCCCATGATGGTCCAATAAAGGACTTCTTTTCCTTCTTTTACTTCTTCTTTTAATTCTTCCGGAATTTCCATTTCGAAGGTTTCATAAGTTTCTATGTCCATAACATTTGCTGAATTTCCGGTTACGGAAAGGATTTGAGCGGATTTCTTTTCGATTATTGGCGCTTCAACTTTATCATGGCCAGGCATTACTAATTGTCTTTTCTTACCGTCAAGAATGCCGACGGCGGTCAAGTTTACCTTAGCGTGACCATGCTTTCCAGGCCTAGACGTTGCAGTATCAGTGATTTTACAGGGAGATTCATCAATAATGATGGTATCACCTTTTTTTAGGCTTCCCACACTGACTGATTTCTTTTCCATTGCTACAAAAAACTAAGGGTTATTTTTAAATGTATCGCTGGTCTTTAGGGGTGATATCGTAGTCCCAAAGGAAGAATTCTCCTTCTTTTCTGCGTAATGTGAATATTCCGGTAGGATAGCGATATTGGCACATTACCTTTTCTTTGGCTTCCCTATAATAACCTACCAAATGGCCCCCGTTGCCTATTCTTATTGCCCAAAGATAATGTTCAGTCAGCTTTTCCAGCATTGATTTCTTAACCGAATATTCCCCAGAAGCCTGCTTTTCTAATCCCACCATATTTCTTTCTCCTGATAATTGTTCCAATCTCCTTCTCCATCAATTGATAGTGCGGATACAGCTGCTCATCTTCTTTGAAAGCAGGGCTATGGAATGAACTTCTCCCATAATTGTGTTTAAACTTGTGATGCTTGTGCAGCATTTCGTGGTACATCAGGTAATCCAGGATTTCCTGCCGGGCATCGGCAAAAATGGTTGATACTGTGATGGTATCGGTATGAAAATTATAACTTGCCAGTTTACGAAAAGAGGCAGTGCCCCAGGTTAAGTTGGTCTTTTCTACCGAATTGGACATAAATTGTTGGTTGACACGATCGAATGCAGCTTCCAAGGCCGGATCTGATTTTGTTTTGGGGGTAAGGATAGGAATGTTCTTGATGAAGTTGTTGTAGAGCTCGATATTGTAAGTATGTCCGCGTTTCTTTAGGATTTTCAGCAAAAGATGCTGGATCAGCCCTATCTTTATTTCCGGATCTATGTCTTTCCACTGCAGGTTAAGATTGACTTTGATCTTTCTGGGCTCTAAACGGATATTAGCATTGAAATTAGCCAACCTGCGGTTGTATTCCAGCTCTGTGAAATAAGGGAACTCTTTCTCCGGAAATAAGCGCTGAAAAGATTCTTCGATGAGGTTCATAGTGACAATTTGCTTTATTATTTTATAAGAATTGCCTATATGGTCACTAAACAACTAATGCCTAAGCTTGCTCTATCTCATATCTCAGAATAGCCGCAATCCCACCTAATTCTTTCAGCTGCGTCCCTTCACGTGTTTCAATCGAAATGATCTTCACCACTGCGCCGCCTTTCTGGGCTTTTTCTTCCAATTCAAAGATCCTGTCTTCCGGCAGGTTTTCAGACAGCAACAATACTCCTACTGCATTCATCTCTAACGCTTTTAACGTCTGCGCTTCACCATAGGTGATTTTATTTGGATTTTCCCTGAATTCATTGAAGAATTCCTGCATAGTCTTCTTTTCCCTGGCAACCTCTTCTTCTGCCAGCAGATCTTCAGATTTGTCTAATAATTCCTGCAAGCCATATTCTTCAGTATAGGATAGGTCTTTGGTGCCGATGATTTTCTTTTGCAGATCCCCGGTGATGTATTCTTTCTGCAGGAAATCGTTGACAGTCGTTCCAGGACCGCCGACAATGATCCCTTTAAGATTATTTCCTAGAGGAAGGAATTGGTTTTTCATGTATTCAGCTATCTTCTTGAAATGTTCCTTGTAAGCGCCCTCTCTTAGTCTTGCAAAACGTTGGGCTGAATTATGGACAATTACACCATTAGCAATGAAGTTCTGGTTGCCTACAGAAATATCGACCATTTCTACTTCTTCTTCCTTGACTTCAATTTTACTTATTTTAACTGGCAGAAGATTAGAATTGCAGATTTTCAGCAGTTCTGCATACAATTTCTCATCTTTTATATTAGCTAAAATTGAATTTTTGAACACTTCCTTACTCATCAAGCGTTCATTTCTGAAGAAATTAGTAACTTTAGGAAAAAGCTGCAGATTGTAACCTGCTTTTTCAATAATCTTTCTAATTTCTGATCCCGAAGTAAGAATCTGTCTTACGCTGCTTTTTGAGCTTTTGCTATTGATGGTTTCTTTTAACTTAGTAGATTTTTTATTACTGGTAAAAACAATATTATTTTCAAATCGCTCTAATGATTGCTTTTCTGAGATTTCAAGAGTAAAACGTGGATTCTTGCTGTATCTGTTTGCTCTGTTGTCATATTCCTGCATAGATGAAATAATGCTAAATCTCAATAAAGCTATCTGGACCTGCTGGATTAATTGCTTATTATTCATCCCCAAGCCTATACGATTACCAGAGACATACCCTTCTGCATCAAACAGACCCTTTAAGAATGAAGCAACTACTTCTTTAGGCGACTTTAATATCTTTTCCGGAACAGTTGTATCAAGAGTTTTCTTTATTTCAGGAAATTCGCTTTGGATAAGCCTTACCAAAGGTCTGCTGATGAATCTCAACTGATGGTAATTCTTGCTTTCTCTAAAAGTATAACTAGAATCCAGCTGGAAGTATCGATCAAATATTTCTTTATACTGAAGCGCAACTTGTTTATCCTGTTCAAAGAAAGTTATCCTATCTTTTTCAAAGCACCCATCACCGACTAAATAGCCTAAAAACTGGGCTAATTTATGTTCAACTAATAATGGAAGTTTTACTGTTTGATATAAATAAGGTGCAGTATGTTTGTTGATAAAGTCATAAAAATCTATTTCTAAAGCTGCGCATACTTTTTGTAATTCGGTTCTGTCTGCATTCAATTTTCCCATCTCATAAGAAGAAATTGTCGTTTGAGAAGTGTTAATAAGTTTTGCAAGTTCTTTCTGTAATAGGTATTTTTCTTCTCTTTTCGTTCTCAGCAATTCTTGGCCTTTTTTATTGATAGTAAAGGAGTTATAATATTGTAGTGATTTAATAGTCTGAAATTGGCCTTTAACATTGATAAATTCGGGCATGATCAGAGAATCTCCTTCTTTAAGCTCTTCAGCTGCTTTTTCTACAATTCCTTCATTTGTCTGCACAAAGAAAATATGGTCTTTTGAGGCTTGAACTTCCAAACGGGGGTATTTTGTGATAATTTTGTAAATTTTGGACTTCTTGACATCCCATCTATCTGTGATCGGTGAATCTGTAAGTGAAAAATCGTCCATAACCATGCTCTTAAGCACTAATGGGTTATGTGAATTTTTCATCTGGAGGATATTTCCATCACCTGATTGTATAAAAGTCTCTTTGATTAAGCATTGTCCTCCCGCTTTAAATTTCCCAGGAACTTCGGAGTGCGTTTTCTGCAGCAGCACGATGGTCTTTCCTTTCAATAAGGCTAAGGCAGCATCTCTTCTGTCCAAAACAACCAAACCATACACATTATGTTCCACCATGATATCTTCAAGAATATCAGTGACGAAATTTTTATCACAGCGGTAGATACGTATGTTTAACGGCGCCGGCGGTTCGATACTCCATACTCTGAAATCCTGTTTTCCCTCGCCGGCGGCAATGTTGCCAGAAAAAATAGCTAAGCCATTGGGGGGAGTTTTTGGATATCCCCGCAGATGCTGGATCATTTTCTCTAGTGCGCCCTGGACATTTTTCTTCGTGGTGGCAGACTTGATGTTAGAAGCTGTTCCCTGCTCCTCTGCTAAGTGCTGGATGATCTTAAAAATTTCATAATCCTGCGGTATGTAGACACTGACAAATTCAGTGTGGGGAGCCTTATGGCTCTTTAATTCATTGATTATCTTTCGCAGATGCAGTTTTTCAGTTATCGATAAGCTCATGCCTGAGAAATAGAGTATGCATTTTATAAAAGTTTGTTAACTTCTGTTATTATCTTCTGCTGATCCATCATTTTAGCGGTATCAAACACTATGATCTTATGTCTTTTTTCTTTTGCTTCCGCCAGGCAGACCTGGAAGATTTCTGCATCGAGATTTTCGCGGATTTTCTTTTTGGAATATTTCCGCGCTTTTAATCGTTTTTCCAGCTTTTTAAGATCCGAACATATCAGGACAATGCAGAGATCAACCATTTTTTTAGGAAGCAGATGACTGATATGAGAATCGATTATTAATCCATGTTTAGATTGCTGAAGTTTTTCTTTTACTAACTTTTCAAATTTATCATAATCAACATCATAACTTTGTTTGGAATGGTTATAACCGACAGAGATGCGTTTGTAATGATGATGCAGATCAAGCCGTTCTAATTTTATTTTTTTGACCAAGAATTTTGCTAAAGTAGATTTTCCCACTCCGGGAGAGCCAGTGATAACGATGAGAATTTTGTCACTATTATTGTGTTTACGCATAAATGATACTAACCCTACACATTATTCTTGTCACGTTTTTCCTGCTGACGATGCTTTAGATGCCTGCTTTTCATGAAACCGCTGATGAAGTGCTTGTGGACAAGATATTCTGCTATGAGTATTATTGTAAATAATCCTACTGCATATCCGGCTAATGTAGCCAACCCTGACCAGACTCCGGAGAAGCCTGCATTAAAGAGGAATACTTCCCTGATTATGCTTTCTGAGATCACGAAAGGGTTGAAACTGGCGATGCTTCTTATAGTTGGAGAGATGGTTTCTATAGGCAAGACAATTCCGGAGACGAACAATAATAAACTTCCGGCGGAGATAGAAGCTAAAGTCCCGGTTTCTTCTGATCTGAAAGCATATCCTATCCCCATGCCCATGAACGAAAATACGGAAGATGAAAGCAATAGCACCCCTGCAACCGGCAATAGTTGTACCATGTTGTCTTTAAGGAACACGGCAGATACTGCTAATATAACTAAAATTTGCACTGATGTGATCACTAATGTAGTAAGGTAAGTTGACATGACAAAAGTTCCTTTTCGCAAGGGTAAAAAATAATTCCTAAAAAAAGCAGGGCTGTTCTTTTCCATCATGACTAAAGTTGTCCCAAGTAATAATGAGGTAAACATTACAACTAAAACCAACAAAGCAGGGAACATGTAATTGAGGTAAGAACTCTTCTGGCCCACTGTTTCGATCTTGGTGATTAATGGAGCGGACAAGACTTTAGCATCTGTAACCTTTTGAGCATCAAAGTTTGCTTTCATTTCAGTTACGCGCTGCTGGGCATTTTCCAAGGCACTGACACTTTGTTGCAGGTTTTCGGTGGCCGAACTTAGACCAGAGCTGGTGCTTCCTACCGCAGTCGCTGCAGCAGTCAATTTAGTTTTGGTACCGACTAATTCTTCCTCTAAAAGAGCTAATGTGCCGAGAAATCCTGAAGACGGGACCGTAGTGGTATTGGTCCCATTTACGACAGCTCCGCCTGCTATTAACGTGTCAAGTGATTTTAATTTATTTTCAACTCCGCTTAAGCTGCTGAGGATAGCTGATTTATCTGCAAGATCTGATGCTTGCACTGTTTGCACGGCATCTTTCACTTCAGAAAGGCTGCTTTTGATTTTAGGAGAGACCGTATCTTTAAAGGTAATTATAAGTTGCTGATCATAGGAGCTGGTAGGCACAGTCAGATCTAAAGAATTCAGCTGCTGGCTTATTTCCTGAGCGGTGCTGGATGCGGCCGTGCTTTTTTGCTTAGCTGAACTTAACTGCGTCCCTTGCTCTTCCAGCTTGCTCTTTGCATCGGAAACGGCTGAAAGTAGATTGCCGGATAATTCTTTGGAAATTTCCTGCGACTTAAGGTTGAATTTTTCTCCTAAAGTTTCCTGCACTACCCACACTAGATTTATTTTGCTGGGATCAACATAAAACAACACTTCTTTTTGTTCATTGCTTTCTACCGCTAAACTTTCCGGCAGAGAAACACAGGTATGGATATAGCCGCCTTGAATATCTTCGACACAATCTTCTATCGATGTTTCATATTTCACGATCGTAAACTCTTGTTCTTGCAAAGAGCTCATCAGCGATTCCACATCGCCGGTGAAGGAAGAGGCATAAATTCCTATGTTTAGCCCGTAGTTTGAAGAACTGCTGTACGATAAGCCAAGTAAAAGTATGATAAAAAGAGGAGCGAACAGAACTATTAAAGCTGAAGTCTTTGAACGTACCAGCAATTTCAAGTTCTTCTTGGTAAGCAGCCAGAGTGTTTTCATATTTTTTCTTCCACCGTTCATTTCATTTTGGTGATTTTTTCAAATATTTCGTCCAATGAAGGACGGCTGATATTTAGGTCATTCAGGTATAAGTTCTCGTCCTGGATCATGGTAAGCAAGCCCGTGATGGTCTGGGCGATATTTTTTGGATGGATAATTATGTGATTTTGCCGGTCAATGATTTTTTCTATCGGCAAGGTCTTCAATACAGAGATGAGCCTTTCTTTATCATCCCCGGGAACCAGGGAGATGGTGAAATTATCTTTCAGAAACGGCCTGCGGATCTCTTCAAGACTTCCATTGCTTTGCACTTTCCCATTGTGGACTATAGCAACTTTATTGCATACTTTTTCCATCAGATTCAGATGATGTGAAGCGATAACTAGAGTAACTCCTTGCTTGTTGACTTGGGTAAGAAAATTCATTATATCTTTCTGCAGCACGGGATCAAGATCGGCTGTCGGTTCGTCCAGCACCAGGATCCTAGGTTTATGCACCAAACTGCAGGCGATGTCTAATCTCTTCTGCATACCGCCGGAAAGGTATTCAGCTAGCTTATTTTCATGTCCGATCAGTTCGGTGGCTTTCATCAAGCTCTTAATATTATTTTGTAAGATGTCTTTTGGCAGATTGTAGAGCTGTCCGAAATGGAGCAGGTTTTCCATCACCGTCAATTTCGGGTAGAAAGAATTATGTTGCGGAGCATAACCGATTTGATCCTTGATCTTATGCAGATTTGCATGTAAACTTTTTGGAGCTTCGGTTACTTTGAATGAATGCAGGACTTCGCCGCTGGTCGGCTCAAGAAATCCGGCAATAAGATTAAGGAGAGTAGATTTTCCGCTTCCGGAACGGCCGATTATTCCCCAGAGATCTCCTTCCTCTATGATCATACTTACATCTTGAAGAATGCCATTCTTGCCAAAGCTTTTGCTAACCTCTTTCAGCTCGATAAGTTTCACACAATCACCTTTTATGAAATATATTATAACAGGATAATATATAAATGTTGTGGGGACACAGCCGGTATCCTTTGTTTATCGAAGAACTAAAAAAAGTCTTGCTGCACGTTAATGCTTTTAGCAACAGCAAAATCTTTATAAATCAGCCTAGAAGCGAGAAAGCATGTTTCAGAAGATCAGGCACATTTACGAAACGAAGTATAAATTACTGATGATTTTTCCGCTTTTGCTTTTGATCTTATCGCTGGTGCAGATCAGCGTACAATACGCAGCCACCGGAGATTTTGTGAATAAGGGGATTTCCCTGAAAGGCGGCTCGACCATTACCATCACTAAAAGCATTTCCTCTTCTCCCGCCGAGGTAGAAGAATTGTTGCAGCAGCTATTCCCTGCAGCAGATATCACCGTAAGGACTTTAAGTTCTGCCGGAAAGACTACCGGAATCGCAATAGATTCAGGATTGCAAGATAACACAGAAATTAGCAAATTAATAAGTGCCCTCTCAGAAAAGTTCACTTTACAGAGAGCAGATTACAGCGTTGAAGTGGTCGGCTCTTCGTTAGGGAATAATTTTTTTAAGCAGATGCTGATCGCATTGATATTTTCTTTTTTGTTGATGGGAATGATGGTCATTATCTATTTTCGGGTTTTTATCACCAGCCTGATGGTTATCCTTGCTGCTTTTTGCGATATTGTGATAACGCTGGCCGTGTTTAATCTTACTGGAATGAAATTGCATCCTGCCGGCATTGCTGCTTTCCTCATGCTTATCGGTTATTCCGTTGATGGTGAAGTGGTCATTTCTTCAAGACTTATCAAACGTAACGACGGCACTGAATTGCAGCGGATCTATGGAGCATTGAAAACCGGTTGGACCATGACTCAGACAACTTTGGTGGCAGTGATCGTAGCCTTGATTTTTGTGCAAAGTGAAATTGTTAAACAGATCATGCTAATCCTGCTGATAGGACTTATTGTGGATACTGTTGTGACCTGGATCCAAAACGTAGGTATACTGCGCTGGCATCTGGAAAGGAAACACGCTAAAAAAATGAGCAAAAAATGAGTAGAATCAAAAAAATGTTTACGAACTGGAGAGTGTTGCTGCTCATGCTATTTTTATTATCTTCAGTGCTGGCGATCAGGCCGCAGATATTTAAAGCGGAAGGGGTAGAGATATATTCTCTTCAGGCAACTTCGCCCCTGGCTGAATCTGGTTTAGTCATTCCTGCTAAAGTTCAGCCTATCGCTCGTGAACGTATCCTTTCTGTTGACGGCATAGAAACTTCGACCGTTGAAGAATACTATTCTGCGGTATCACAACTTCATGCGAACAGGACCGTACGGATCAAAACTAATACCCAAATGTATACGGTTCTTACTTCTGCTGACACTAAAGGAAATGTTGATTTAGGCGTTAAAGTTAAGGAAGCTTCCTTTTCTAATCTACGTATGGGATTGGATCTGGAAGGCGGGACCAGGGTATTATTACAACCTGACGGAGAGATCTCTGAAGAGGATTTAGAAACCACCGTAGATAGCCTTACGGAACGTCTGAATGTTTATGGTTTACGCGATATTTTAGTGCGCAGCGCATCTGATTTGGAAGGCAATGATTTTATCCTGATAGAAATAGCAGGGGTTACTGAAGAAGAGATACAAGAATTGCTGGCAAAACAGGGAAAGTTTGAAGCAAAGATTGGAAATGAGACTGTTTTTTTCGGCGGGAAAAAAGATATCACTTATGTCTGCCGAAGCGCAGATTGTTCAGGGATCGACCCTCGCTTTGGCTGCCAAAAATTCGACGGAGGATATCAATGTAGATTTGCTTTCCAGATATCTCTCAGTCCGGAAGCAGCGCAGCATCATGCGGATATAACTAAAAATTTAAGGACCATCTCTGAAGCAGGCAGCTGTTATTTAAGTGAAGATTTAGCTCTTTATCTTGATGATGTGGAAGTCGACCGGCTGCGTGTAGGTTGTGAACTGAAAGGAAGCGCGACTACAGATATCCAAATTTCCGGCTCAGGTAATGGATTGACTCAGGCCGATGGAGTAAATGATGCCTTGAAGAACATGAAAAAGCTTCAGACTGTCCTTCTTACAGGAAGTTTACCGGTAAAATTAGAAGTAGTAAAGACCGATACCATCTCTCCTTCTTTGGGGAAAGAGTTTTTGCATAATGTGATGTTTGTTGGCCTGCTTGCTTTAGTCGCAGTTTCCGGCGTGGTCTTATACCGTTATAGAAAAATTGTGATTATTTTTCCGATGGTGCTAGTTATGCTTAGTGAAATGATATTGATTTTAGGTTTTGCTGCTTTAGCAGGATGGAACCTAGATTTGGCTTCTATCGCTGGATTGATAGTGGTGGTAGGAACAGGAATGAACCATTTTATTGTTATTACAGATGAAACTCTGCGTAAAGAAGCACAGGAGCTGGATTGGAAGAGCAGGATCAAGAATGCGTTATTTATCATCATGGGTGCTTATGTGATAAATTTAGGCAGCCTTATACCTCTATTCTGGGCAGGAGCAGGATTATTGAAAGGATTTGCGCTTACTACTATCGTAGGGATGTCAGTAGGCGTCTTGGTCGCAAGACCGGCCTATGCTGCTATTGTTAAGATCCTGTTGGAAGAATAGATCGAAGAATCTAAGAAAAATAAATTATCTCTTAAAAAACATTCTTACCTGATCAAGAATATACGGTAAAATAAATGCTGCTGCAAATACCGCAGCGACCATCCATGGATTATGTGGCTGATTATTGATAGGTATATTTTCTATGAAACGATTGGCAGTAAGAACCATCGCTGCCATATTGCCTACCGCGATGATGGGGATGATGATACTGGCAGCGCGATGATGTTTTTTTTCTAATAGGCCGATATCAGTGATCAGGAAATTATATAGAAAGCCGACTGCCAGACCAAGAACGGCCACGATAGCATACAAGATCAGGTCGTACAGGGTAATCAGGAAAGGGATTAAGATGATGGAGATGAGAAGGTTAGCGAACACTATAACTACCAAAGCGCTCCAGAAAACAATCTTTGAGAAGAAGACATCTTGTTTGGTTGCCCGATCCAAGATCGCTTCCGCTTTATACAGATCCTCTTCGCTCCAACCCTTCCGCCTTAGCTCATCTTTTCTCTGTGGTTTCAAATTTAATCACCTGCTTATCTGTGGCCAAGAGTCAGATGCTGCGCTATTTTCATGAATTCCCGGGCTGGTTTTGATCTTGGATAAAGATGGGTCAATGGCATCTGTTTATATGCCGCCTTACGCACCTTGCGGTGATATTTGATGTTGGCAAGGATAGGATGCTCTAAAATACTCTCTATCTCTTCTGGTTTTAGTTCGTCCTTGCCGTGGGTCATATTTAAGATTATGCCGGCGACGATATTGTTATTTTCTTTTGCCAGCTGGATCGTTTTTAATCCATCCATCACCGAACTTAAAGTGGGGTTTACAACCACTAATACTTCATCGGTATTTTTGAGTATCTGCAACAGATCATATCCCAGCCCGCTTGGCGCATCGACCAGAACAAAATCAGCTGCATTTTTTAATTGGTCAAATACTTTGTGCAGTTTCTGCGGATTGGTCCGCTGGTATTCGCTTAACGAAGGAGAAGAGGGGATAAGAGAGATACCGCTTTCGTGCAGATACATGATATCCTTCAGGCCTTTTTCTTTACGCAGGAATTTGTTCAAAGTTCCTTCTGGATTCATCTGTCCAAGATGAAGAGCTAGATTAGGAGTGACTATATTTGCGTCCAGGAGGACCACATCTTTACCCAGCTTGCTCAAGCTTTGGCCTATGTTTAAAGTACAGGTGGTTTTGCCTACCCCTCCTTTTCCAGAAACCAATGCGATAAACTTAGTCATGTTTTAGATTAAAGGGAAAAGGATTATTTAAAGATTCTGTTGGTAAAAAGGTAGTCAAAGGTACTTTTTATTATGTGTTAAGAAGTCAAACAAAAATCTTTTATCAATAGGGGTAAGAGGCATATATGATATCGTTCCTTCTCTCAAATCCATTATCTCTTCCTTACCTGTAAAGAGTTCAAATCTTCTAGCAGAAATTTTTCTTCTAAAATCTTCATAACCATCTATTTTGCCACGTGCAAATCTATATAATGTTGGAACACGTTCTTCCCTTTCTTTAACAAAAAAACCTCTACTTGTAAATTCCAGAGATAAATCTTCACAGGGTATTAGTATACCGCAGCGCTCATATTTTCCTACAATAACATGCGCGCTCATTTCAAACTCAAGGTCTTCAATCATTTTTACTACCTAAACTAAACTATTTAAAAAAGTTATGAATTAAGATAAAGATCAACTAGGACTCAATCTTCCTCGACAATGCCGTCAATCAGCTTTTGGGAGTAGTTTAGGAAGTTATGGATGAATTTCTCACAGTTTACCAAGGTATCGATTTCCACTTCTACAGTTGATTCTTCAAGAGTTACTATCAACGTGACGTGGCGGCGGAATTCCTGCCTTTTCTGGTTGGGTGATTTGAGGATGTTCCGCAGAGAGAAGTAAAAATTAAGATTTTTTTGAATGAATGGATCGTCCGGATACAATTCAGCAAGTTTTTTTGCCTTCAGTGCAGGACTCTTTGGCATGCTATCTAAAGTTTTGTCTTCAAGAGCTTTATCGAGGAAGGCGTCTACAATAAAATCACAGGTGCTGACCATGCGGTTTAAGGCGTTGGTGATTACATCTACTGTCCTGGTGTATTTCAGGCTGACATAAATGATGTGTTCTAGCCGTTTTAGTTCTTCCCGTGCTTCCAATAAATTCTCATTCATTACAAAATCTCCGTAAGAAGAACACTTAAATGAAGGCTGCTTTTTATTATTTTCCCTTTTTTATCCCTTTTTAGGCGATTTGAGTGAATGGAGAATTTTCTTAGTATGTTGCAAGAATCCTTCCACATCCTGGGCTGAAACTATTTCCAGATCATAGTCTGCAGAACATATTATGTGCCGGTCTCCCCGCCTGAATTCAACCGGGCTTTGTTTTTGCTGGTATAAGATCTCGTGGATGCGGAGCATGAAAGTGACATCCTCATTTGACAGATGATACTTTTTGATAAACGGACGTGCGGCATTGATTTTTTTCAGTAATCCTTCCGGTACAGCCATTTTTTCTGTGATGAGAAGCTGTTCTAAAACTAGTTCAAGAGAATTACTGATGCTTTTTACTATTCCCGGCAGAAGTTTAGGATCCTTAGCCAGCGGCAGGGCCCCATAAAATAAATGTTCGGCCGTTTGGTAGTGATCAAGAGCTTTGGCGAGAGGAGAATTATGGTTTGTATCCATTCTTTATCTATTCATCTTTCAAATTTAAAATAGCTTCAGCCAGATCGCCGTGTGCATCTTCAATCGCTTTTTTTGCTGTCAACTTACTTGCTCCGGTCTGTTCCATAACCGTCCGGATATCTTCTTCAGATATATCCGGTACTGAAGAAACCTCTTCTTCATGCACATCGCCTGAGATCTGGAAGTTTTCCTGGCCCATCATATTTACTTTAGAGACAGAAGGATTGGTAATCACAAGGGTCTTGTCTTTGGTCTTGATGATGACTTCGGTAGCCGGGATCTCTACTTGCTGAATCCCTAGCTGTTTCATCATCTGCTGCATTTTCCGAGGATTCATTCCGGGTAGCATTTTTAAGCTAAGAATTTTCCCCCAAAGTAATGGAGTAAGGTTATGATGATGACTACTACGATGCAGAAAATGATGACTGCCCCGGGAGATAGCTTTATCTTGGTGTCTGAATCTTCGTTAAATCTGGTCAATCCTCCGCCGCTGGAGGGAATGTGTATTTTGTCCTCTGCCATGGGGGTTTATTTTAAGATGTCTATTATATATCTTTCGGAATTTTTGTAGAACTTGTAGCCGTACATTCGCTCTAATTCACGTAATGCTTCATATGCCCTGTCTATGATAGCATCGTGCATCTCTGGGCTTATTCCCTTTTTGGGAATTTTGGAAAAAGAAGTAATTTCCTTTAGATTTGGTTGTTCTATCTTTATCATTTCTCTGTAAGCGTATTCCATCCAGGGAATTTGATGAGATGCACTTTCGGCAATCTTTTGTTTTATTTTTTCCCAGGTGTGGACTTCACCTCGGTATTTTCTATGCTCTAATGGTTCTATCATTGAACATATTGCATCAACCGAACTCAATTTTCTTGAATCTTCCGGAACATCGAGAGAAGGATTTTTCCACATTTGGTGATGATACTGTTGCCCGTGAAGTCTTACGCCTTCCATGATTATGTCATGATATAATTTGTTTCCATCTGGAAGAAATTGAAGGGCTATTTTGGTTACCACCACGGGTTCTAATCTATTCCATTTACCTTTCATGTCGTGAGGTAATTCTGGATCTGTAGGCTTCTCTCCTAATGCCTCTTCGTAATAGTGTACATTCCAGCTATGTATAGATACCTCAAGAATATATTTAATCAATTCAGTTTCGTTAGGTAAAACTTCGTTGTTTTTCAGCACAGTGTACATTTTTACTCTATATCTCAAATAAAGGGCTAAATTATAAAGATTTAGGTCGGATTTTTACTTCTGCAAGAACAGGCTCTGTTTCTTGGGTATTTTGGGATAGAAATAGGGATATTTGCCCTAAAATGAATGCCGTCGCATACAGTTTTTACTCAATTGGTTTTTATCCAATTTTTGTCTTAAAAAAAAGTTGGTAGAGTGGGCATAAGCCGCCTTTTGTCAGGCCCAAAGCAATCGAGTGATTGCCGATAGCCTGTGAAAGCATTCTACTATGCGTCAAATCTGACTTGCACCAGCCGGTATTCGCCGTTTCATCGCTCCCATAATCAACGTCAAGGGGTTAACTCATGCGCTTCTCAGCGCACTTCGCCATTCAATCATCCTCGATTATGGACGTTTCGTTTCTGAGCCATTTACATGGGATTTCCCCATCTTCCTTCTGGAAGCGGCCTGTTTAGGTGGGCGGACTTTCCTGGGTTCCTTAACCCGAGGCTTTCTGCCACTACTACCAATACCTTTTTTCCGTCGATACTTTATAAAGGTTACTGGCTCTTGTAAAGGAGTGCAGTTACCTTAATGCTGAAGGGGAAAGCATCATATTCTTGTCGTGTATCCTCCTGATGTGTTGATATGACTTCATAGGCATCCGCGCCATTTTTTATGACTGCGTCCTCTAACTCAGACAAAGCATCTCTTTCAGCAGAATCGTAGGAATGGCATCCTTCAGGAGTAGACCCAGCTGAAATAGTGCGAAATCTTCTTCCCTCATATTTAACACCTTTTTCATCAACCAGAGTTTCTAACTGTTCATTAAATCTCAATCTTTTCGCTTTCATTGATGATTTAGGTTTGTCTGAAACCGCTACCCCTCTCTTCTCGGCCAATGAGACCAAAGAAACAGCCGGACCAAAAAATTCCTTTCCGACAGTGGGCCTGTAATCTAATGCGATCTTACTAGCTGCAGCATCATTTTCTGCAGTAAAAATATAACTTCTGTTATGGGGTTCTGGATCGGGCATAAAATCTCCAGCATCAAACAACAGGGCGTTAATAACATATCTTGCTTCGTATTGCGGCATAGTTCCACCTCTATTTTCTAATTTTGTTTTTTAAGATTAAGATGTTAAAATTAAAAGGTAAAGTAAAGGATTATTAACTATTATGCTCCTACAACATCTACTTTCAACAGCAATTTCTCCATGCCTTCTTTATGCCCAGCACCGACCACTGCCACTATTTTCTGGTCAGGATTCTCACGTAATAGCTGGACCAAACGTTTGACCATATATTTGTCCCTATCACCGATAATGGTTTTGTATACATTGGGATACTGCTTCTTCATCTGGCTGATTATCTTAGCGATAACTTGTTGTTCTGGAACTTTTCTGATATCAAAGTCTTCTAAACCATAATTTTTTATCTGTTTCTTAGGGAAAATTAGTCCTTTTACTAATTCCAGCACGAAACGTCCTTTTTCTTTCCAGGTAAGTTCTTTCGAGAAATTTTTGAGCGTGATATCGATAGGCTGGTCGATCAAGGCAACCTGCAGCTTTTTAGCACGAGCAATTTCCAAGGCAGCTTTCATTTCTGAGCCGGGAGCGACGCCGACAATTTTGCCTAATTTCTGCTGGACATACTGCCCGATTTTGACGAACACATAACCTTTCATCCCAATTTTTGCCGCGTCGCGGAACGAGATTTTGTTTTTCTTCTCCCGCATCAGCGCATCGGCTCTCGGCAGATCCAATTCGACGGCGATGATATCCGGCTGGAATTCTTCAACAGTTTTCCTTATCTCCTCGATACTCTGCTTAGCAATATGCGACGTTCCGATAATCTTGAGATTATTCATGGCAGTTATTCGTGACAGTATTTGATCGCTTCTAATGCTTGATTCCCTTTTTGTACAAGTAAGCCTGGATCGATCCCTTCGATATAGTGGGAATCATTTCCCGGGACGGAAACCATACTATCTGGAGAAATCCTGCAATCTAAGAGGCTTTGTTCATATTTTGGGATGAAAAAAACATCCATCCACATCACTTTTCTGAAAACTGAATCATAATCATATTTTTTGCAGTTTCTGACCATATCTGATAGGTCTCTATCGTAAGCTTCGCTTATGCGGCATTCATCAAAAATAGATCTTTCGGTCCCTGTTCCTGCTTCATGACGTTTCTTGAGATCAGAGGAATATATTTCTGCTGCTTTATAGTCAAGATTATTGAGAGCCTCATCCCCATACTTGAGCAATTGTTGATCGGTTAACCCCCCTCTTTCCTCTGGAGATAAATTATATGGGGGTTTTTCTTCTTTTTCCTTTTTCTCTTCTTCCTCATCTTTCTCATCTTCGACAATATTGTCTAATCCTTGAGAATCTAATCCTTTAGAAGCGGGAAGTGAAGTTGGAAGTGAAGTTTTAGAGATAGGAGATTGAACAGTTTTAGATTTTTGAACGTATTTTATGGGGTCAGGCTGGGATTTGGAAGTATCTTTGTCTTTTCTTTCAACTTTGGAGGTATTATATTGAGCTGGTACTTCTTTTGCCTTCTCTTCCGGCAAAGATGCATAATCTTCCATTTCATGCTCCGGTTCGTACTCCTGGGCTTCTTCCTGAAATCCTTCTGTTTCTGATGCTTTGGTTTCTGATCCTTGGTATAATTGGCGCTGATTCATGTAAGCATATAATCCTAATCCTAAAGCTGTTGCCACACCTACTGATCCAAAAAATAGCCTATGTCGTTTCATGAAGGCAATATTTCCCAATGTCCTATTTAATATTTGTCTTTATTCCGGCTTGTCCAAAAAGCCGCCCGCCTGGCCAAGATGAGCGCGAGAAAATATACACTTTAGTCAAAAATTAATTCCTATCCTTTCTGATTCCGATGGCGAGGATAGGTCGAGCGCGCGGCCAGGGTGGCTTTTCTTCCATTCTACACAAGCCTCCTTATTCTCCCTCTTATACCACAGAAAAGTATATAAATTGAGCTCAATTAAAATGCTTTATACCAGTGAGGTGGTTATCATATGCTAAAGATGAAGAAAGTTACCGAAACATACGATTTAAAGGTTTTTACTGACGCAGGAGACTATTTTGGAGATATCGAAGACAGCATCGTCCACAATAATAAGGTTTCCGGCTGGAAGATAAGAGCTACTAAAAATTCCTATTTAGCCAGAGTCCTGGGCAGCGCAAAAGGAGTCATTGTCCCTCATCAGATGGTAAAAGCTATTGGAGACATCTTTGTCATATCCAAGAGTGCAGCTCCTGCCGGCAGCAGTGTGGAAGAAGGAGAAGAATAAAGGCATGGCTCTTCAGAAATATGTGCAGGATTTACTGCACTATCGTTATATACAAGGAGACTTAGAAGAGTTAGAAGATGTTTTTATCGCTGCGTAAACGATAAACATCTCACTTTTAATTCTTGTTTTCATTAAAAATAAGAGTAAATCTTTTAAATACTTCTTTTTAGGCAACAGATATGGCTTTTCTGGAATGGATCAATGCTCAGGCAATAGGTACAATATTTGAAAATAAGTATTTGCTTTCTTTACTTATCATTGTGATATTTACCGCATTGGGCAGGCTTGTACTTTTTATCTTCGGCCAGTACCTGCAACGGTTTGCGGCCAAAACTAAGAATAAGATTGATGACCTAATTTTCCATAATACCAAAGGACCCCTCTTTTTAGTCCTGCTGGGATATGGAGTTAAGTTAGCTCTTCTCAATTTACAAGTGAACAGCACCGTAGAGAAAGGGATCGATTCGATTATGGCTATCGTATTTTTGTATGCTATCCTTAAGGCGATGGATATTATCGTGGAAACTTGGGCGATTACATTTTCAAAGAGGACCAAAAGTAATCTTGATGATGTGTTACTGCCTTTACTGCTTAAAGTCACCAAAGTTGTGTTTGCTCTTATCGGATTGATGTGGGTACTGAAAATCTGGCATATTGACATAACTCCTTATTTGGCAGGAGTAGGAATAAGCAGTGTCGTCTTGGGATTAGCGTTGCAGGATTCGCTTAAGAATGTTTTTGGCGGGATTTCGTTATTACTGGATAAAACATACCAAGTAGGAGACAAGATCCAGCTGGAAAGCGGAGAAGTGGGAATTATCCATGACATTGGCCTACGAAGCACCAAGTTGGTAAATTTTGACAATGAAGTGATATACATACCTAACGGATATTTAGCAAATTCACGAGTGCTTAATTATGCCAGGCCCGATCCTAAAGTGCGAACTCATGTTGTATTTGGAGTTGATTATGGAAGTAACGTCAATAAAGTCCGTAAGACCGTTATGGATGTTCTTACTAATATAGATGGGGTGCTGGCTAACCCAGCTCCTTCTATCCAGTTCATCGAGATGGGCGACTTTGCTCTTAAATTCAAAGCTCATTTCTGGGTGGGAAACTGGAACGAAGCTTATAGTAAAAAGCTGGAAGCTACGGAAAAAATTTATGATGCATTGCGCAAGGCAAAAATCGGAATACCTTTCCCGACACAGACCGTATATTTGAAAAATAAATAGATTATAAATAAATTATCTTTGGTATATAGAAAAAGTTAAATAAGAACTATCTCCCTGGAAGTGATTCATGCCATTTAATCTCCTTATCTTTTCAGCACAAGAACTTAGTGTTGTGTTTAAGTTAGTAGGAGCATTAGTTGCTGGGCTGTTGATAGGTCTGGAACGCGAACATCGAGGGAAATCTGCCGAGATAAGTACTTATTCCATGGTTGTTGGTGGATCGATGATCTTTACCGTATTATCCATGCATATCGACCCTTATTCTCCTGCCCGTATCGCAGCGCAGATCGTTTCCGGGATTGGTTTTCTGGGCGCAGGAATGATTTTGGTAAGCAAAGATGAAAGGATTAGAAATTTAACCACCGCAGCAGGATTGTGGTTTTCCGCAGGCATCGGCATGGCCATAGGGTTTGGCTGGTATCTATTAGCAGGAATAGCTACTTTATATTGTGTCCTTGTGCCTAGAATACCTCATCTCCAATATACTAACAATAGCAATAGTAAGAAAAAATAATTCTTCTTGGCCGCAGAAATAATTATATAGTTTTCGTATTTTCTTTTTAGCATGGACATCGCTTCTTTATCATCGCATCCAATCGTATCGGTGCTATTGCTGGCTGTGGTCATCTTTTTTGTTATTAAAGCGATAATAAATTCCATAAGGTTATTCTTTTTTATCCTCCTTGTAGCTTTAATTTTAGTCTTCTTCTTTAACCTCTCTATTTCGGATATTCTGGGGCCATTGTCTGCGCTTAAGGCACAGGATGGCTTGACTAGCCTATTGTTATGGAATGTTTAGAGATTAGATATTGGCATAAACATAAAATATTGGTAATCACAAAAAGAAGAATAAATAAAAAATTTAACCAATTGATTATTGATTAAATGAAAAGAGCAGAAATGAAAAACCAAGGCGCTCTCTAGCGACTGGGTTTTTCATTTCGCTACTTTTCATTTCAGAAAATCCGTTTTCAGGATTTTCTTTAATTTGCATCGCGGATGCCGCCTTCTAATACTTCAAAGCAAGCCTCGCCATCGGCAAGATTTGGTGCATCGATCAATTTTGCAACCCGAGTGCCTTTCTTGCCTTTCCGCAGGTAGATCCTGAATGTAGATGCATGCGCCACTATGTGCCCGCCGATAGATGTAGTTGGATCGCCGAAGAACTGATCTGGTTTTGCCATCACTTGGTTAGTCACATAGACACAGACATTGTAGGCGCTGGCGACTTTAGCTAAAGCGTGCATGTGCCTGTTCAATTTTTGCTGTCGTTCTGCAAGTGTTCCCCGGCCTATAAATTCTGCCCGGAAATGTGCGGTCAAAGAATCTACGACTAACAAGCGCACATTCTTTCCTTGCTTGGAAATCAAATCCTCAATCTTTTCTGCCAACAGCATCTGATGATCTGAGTTGTAGGCTCTCGCTACCATTATTCTGGACAATACATCCTCAACATCCATGCCGGCCGCTTCTGCAAACTGCTTTATCCTTTCCGGACGGAAGGTATTTTCAGTATCGATATACACCGTTGTGGCAGTAGAATCTTCTTTCAGCGCATTAACCGTCAATAAATGGCCTATCTGAGTTTTTCCGGATCCAAACTCGCCAAAGCATTCGGTAATTGCGCCGCTTTCAAATCCGCCGCCCATCAAAGTATCAAAGGCAGCTGAACCGGTAGATAGCTTTGTAACTAATTCGCGGCGCCGCAAAATATCCATACCTGTCTCAAAACCCATCTTCATGCTGTCGCGGGCCGCATTTATCATTTTACGCGCTACCGCTTCTGAAACTCCAGTTACTTCGATAAGCTCGCCTACGCTGGAAACTGCTACCGACATCAAATCATGATATCCTGCACTTTCCAATTTCTCTGCTGTCGCCGCTCCTACTCCCGGCAAATCCACTAATGTCAATTTTTCCATTTTTAGCCCCTTGCTTGGTTCATTATATTTTGGCATTTTAGATTTTAATTCATCTTGGATCAATTCTTCTACAATAGCCTTAGTTTTTGTTTCTGTTGCCATATTAATTTGCGCCTCCTTTAAATAAATCTTGCTCTTGCAGCACTACATGCTCGTAAGCTTTCTGTAATACTACTTGAGCTTTAGGCAAGTCCGTGATGCGCAGAGAATTAGTCGATTGCCATTTCCCGGTCTTATCCGTGTAACTGCGCTCGATAGAGATAGTTTTATACTCAGACTCCTCCCCATTTGCTTTTTGGCCCTTGTTGTGCCATACGGTTGCAGATACTGCTCCTGCTCTAAATTTTTTTTCAGGGAAATTTCCCTGGGTGTTTGTTTGTGTCATTTTTTGACCTCTTGCTTTCGCGTTTTATTTCAACCTGAGCTGATCCAACCCGTAACTCTGTGGGCTTAAACTTCGCTCAGTGAGGCGCAACTCACTTTTGAATTGCTGGGATATCGAGGCACGGGGTTGTTTATAAGTTCCGGCCGAACTTGTCCAGTGCGGGAGTGGATGAACCTAAACTACCCAAAAACGCAAAATTTTGCAGAATTAACGGTTATTAAATTTTGTCCAGTGGGTTGTCCAGTGGGTTATCTGTGATCAAGTAAATTTGAAACTGTCAAAATGCTTGTGACCACCACCATAACAGATAGACAACACACATGGCTGTCTCTGCGAAGTAGTAAATAAGGAAATCTTTAAAAAGTAACCTCTTTCTACAACTAAAATGAACAAAAGATTACCATTAGTTGATCGATTAACTGAAAACGATGCTGGACTTTATATCGCAGATAATATGAATCCTCCACCTGCAGAAAAAAAAGACAACGTAATACAATTTGAGATTACTAGCGGCTGCAGTTGGAATGCTTGTACATACTGCTCAATGTATAAGGGGACAAAGTACCAGGAGAAATCCCTGCCGGAATTCAAAGAACACGTAGATAAAGTATGGGCAGCCGTAACAGAACGTGAAGGTAATCGAGTTAAAGGACTTGAGCGCATATTCATCGGCGGAGGCAATGCTCTTTGCGCTGATGTTGAAGTTCTCAATGAAGCTATTCGTTATTCAGTCCAAAGTTTTCGTGGAAATGTAGGACGTCTTCCAAAGAGGGTCGCATTATATGGAAACACCCGCGATATTAAAAATAAAGTCAATGACCTGAGATTTCTCAATTGCGGTGGAATTTCCGGGAACTGTTCGATAGACCGATTCGGCACAAAAATAGGTTTAGGAGTGCTATACTGGGGAATGGAGAGCGGGTCTACTAAAGTCCTGCAATTTGCAAATACGGGTTATTCAAAGGAAGATATTGCCTCAACAATAGATCAACTGGTTTATAGCGGAATACGCGTCTCAGCCATGATCATGCCAGGGCTTGGAGGCATGAGATTTTGGAAATCACATGTAAAAGATACAGCCGACGTACTTAACAGGCTTCTACCAGAATGGGTTACCTTCATCGGACTTAAAACTTCGCCTGATGACATATATTCCAGGCGGATGGCTAATGAACATGGACATAACAGAAATCTTACTCCTGAAGAGATCTCACTGCAGACTGCAGAAATGATAGAAAGATTAGATTTTACAACTACTATTGGAATCCACGGAGAGGACGTACATACCTTTGGTTCAAATCTAGTAACCTTTGGAGCTGTGAAGATTAATGGTCACTACAATGCACATAATCTTGCATCAAGGATACGCCAGAAAGTTAAGGATTTAGAACCCCAATAAGAAACGGCGTTATAATTTTATAATATATTTATAACAATTACTTCCCAAAGAAAACCATGATCAAATTTAAATGCTACAGAAGTCCGCGAGAAAGGTTAGGAATCTGGCTCCAGCAAGAGCGTGAATACCCGCATTATATATTAGAAAACATAGCTGACCTACTAAAAGAATGGTCGGGAATTGATGATTATTTCACACCAAAAAATCTTCCTAACCGAGAATACTTCAGACGGGCGAAAGCATATCTTCAAGAAAAAGGAGAAGATAAAGCTACTGTATTTTTGCTAAGATCGCCTATTGATCATCGAATCTTGCATGGAAGCACAAGAATCCCGCTTAAAGTTGAAACTAAAGAGGGAGTGTATATCATCAAACCATACGATGATTATGACTCTGAACTGGAAAAAAAAGTTCTTCAAGCTGTAAGTGGAAAGATAGGGCCGCAGGTTCTTCATTTGGGCCAGGATTTTTATTCCGAAGAACTGATCAATTTTTCGAGATACACTAATCTTTGGGATAAGTGCTTTGCTACCGGAGCATTCAGCCAGGAAAAAAGAAAAGAATTATGGGAGTATTGGTTTAGAGGTAAAGGGATCGACCTAAAAAGGAAAGATAAGCTGATGAATGAAATGGTTGAAGCTGCAAAACCCATGCTTCTAGAAGGAGCAAGAATGCATGCAGAGTTAGCAAAATTAGGAGTTATCTATGACCACAATCACTGGTTAGATGAGTTTCATATCGCAAATGATAGTAAACCGATGATTACTGACTTTGGAACATCTTATTTGTTCTTGAATCCTTTCAAAATTGAGGAGGAACTTCCTAAAGTATCTAGAGAGTACGAAGAAGCAAAAGAAAAATTCTATCAAGGGTATACAGAATTGAGAGAAGATGGGGTAAATTTAGCTGTAAAGGAACAACGAATGAAATCCCATCAACAAACATATCAAATAGTTCAAGATAGAAGTCGTACCCCTATCTCAGAATCAACTATACAAAGATTAGGCAGTCGGGCAAAAGAAGTTCTTAGTGCTCTCAAGTTTAACCCTGGTCTAACCACAAACCTGCTTCTCGCAGAAGAATCAGCGCAAGAAGGGATAGAAAGATTCTTTGAAAGAGCAGCAGTAGGATCAGGATATGATTATCTAAAGTTGATTCGTGGAGATTTCAAGGCAGAATTTTTTAAACATTATTATTCTTAACTATTCATAATTATCCTTAAATCCGCTTTTCGGGATTTTCCTTAATTACTCTATCCTAAGTTTAGGCACATACAACATTTCTCCTTTAGTCCAGAATTCTAAAGTCGCAATATTATTTTTCCGAACATCTTCTACCACCAAGCAAAAAGTCCCAAGATGCTGGGAAGTTCTAATCGGATCAATATATCTATTATCGCTGGCGTGCAGACCATGGAGACGGATGCCTTCTTCATGGAAGCGTTTTTCTAACGGACTTATCTCCATCAAAACTAATTTTTTTTCATCGTGCTTGCTGCTTACCATCAAATAGGCATCATCAAGAACAGCTACTAAGTTGCTTCTGGCGTTGCTTCTGGC
>CAYIZT010000003.1:0-1156 GCA_964368095.1 uncultured Methanosarcinales archaeon | reverse complement strand
GTTGCTTCTGGCGTTGCTTCTGGCAACTACTTTTCCGTTAAATAAGAACACACCATTGAGATATCCTTGGCTGATAGTGCAAATATCGGCATGGCTGCCGATCTGGATCCTTTCAGGGTCGTAACCCCATCCTAACAGTTTCTTGTGAACTGTTTCATCCATTGAACTATTACACTTTCTCCAGCCTTGCCAGCTCTTCTTCTGGTTTCGCTCGCGAAACGATCTGCACATTAAACTCTAAGCGTGAAAACATCTCATTCTTCTTTACCTGCCCAAGTAATTTTAACTGCTCTCCTAACAGGTCGGTCTTCACTTCCTCAAATGCAGACATATTTTCCTTATATACAGCCATCTGCTCTTCTGTCTTATCTAAAAGATGGGCCGCTTGATTTTTCCATAGCACGCTCCTGATATTGCCCGTCCCATCATCAAGAATAAGATTCATCACATACGACAAAGAAGGCTTCACTTCACCATGAGTGGCGCAGCTGAATGCACCCATAGATTCTGTAACTTTCCTATTGCATACGGAGCATACCTGAAAAAAATGCGGATCGAATATCTGCACTACCGTGCCTACTATCTCCGCTCCGCCCTCGCCGTCACGAAGCTGATCGATCTTCCTTAGTTCGTACGAAGAGCTTTCTCGCACTACGGAAACCTTTTCTCCTTCTGGATTAACTTCTATGCTTCCCTGATTTCCGAGATGCACTTCCCGGCCGTTATTATTTTCGCGGACATACCCGTCCTTGACCAAAAGTATGCTGCCTTCAGGGACTTCTTTTAACAGATCGACCTGATCATTCCAGAACACTACCCTGATAGTCCCAGTTTCATCTCCTAAGATGATGGAACACACTTTGCCGCTGCGGTCTTCTTTGGAAAATTCTCTCACCTCAAACTTGCGCATCACTTTACCGACGGTAGTTACACTGCGCATCCCGGCATAGATCTCTTTTACCTTGAGCTTTTTTTGAGAAGTAGAAACAATCTCCACGCCTAATTCGTTGGCGATGATATGAGCCGCGCCTTCTTCACTAATTAAGCCTGAAAGTTCATTGATCTTTGCTTTAAGTTTTTGTTCTAATTCTTCGCTCTCAACCTTGCCGCTGGCCAGAATTTTCTGTTTGATTTCTGCTAAAGGAACCTTATACAT
>CAYIZT010000002.1:0-52217 GCA_964368095.1 uncultured Methanosarcinales archaeon | reverse complement strand
ACATCCTGTAATTTGACCGGAGATTCAGCTACATGATCGATGACTTCAGTGATGATTTCCCCGCTTTTGCTGCGGATCTCTACATCCCAATGCAGGTTAAAAATAACTTTGTTCTGTACAATTTCGGTATCCGCGGCCAGTTCGCTTTTTTCGATGATATCATAGGTCTCCTGAAAAGCTTGCAAGGAAAATAAACAATCGCGAACATTTTCTTCCAGATAGGTGTCTATCTGCTCCTTGATCTGCGATAATGAAGGTATGAATGTCTGCAAACCATAAGCCCAGTATGGGACTGCCAAACTAGGAGAAATATCTAAACGCCGGTTGTTATCATCCGTCACTTCCAACGGCAATTCTATATAACCCCCTTGCAGGCCTACCCTGTTTAGCGCATCGTTACCAACCTGATCCATGCAAGAAGTGATATAATTTTCCACTTTTCCTTTTTCGGTGGGAATGATCTCTTCCGGTTTGAAGGTGATGATCTCCCTGCGTACAAAGATGACCAAGGTTACCGCAAGAACCAGTAGGATTCCCACGATGATGAAGATTGTAACTTGGCCTTTAGAACCGGGGATAGGATTAGAAATAAAGCTACTTCTATCTACTCTACACCTCTTTTGATACATCGCATAAAGTATAGTCTGATGGTATATAAAGGTTATGCTGAACGTAAGACGTAGAAAATGGCTGTAAAAAGCCGCCGCAAACTATCCTAAAAAATCCAAAAAAAGGTTCTGTCCAGAAAGCCACCCGCTGGCCAAGATGGTGCCGAGCTACGCCATTCGTAAGACAAAGTTAAGTTACTTTTTCCATCGAGATGCAACGAGAAAAAGACGATGGCGCCGGCCAGGGTGGCTTTTTCCTCCATTCTGGACAAGCCCAAAAAAAGAAACATTTATATACAAAAAATATTTCTTTCTTAGTATGGACAAAAGAGGCCAGTTAGGGATTATTGAATTCAAGTTTTTCTTGTATGGTTTGCTTGGTGGAATAGTCTTGGCTTTGCTCTTGGTCTTTTTAGGGACGGCGAAAGTCCTGCCCTTCCAGATTCCGCTGGTTTGCGGATAGAATTCTTTCTTAAAAAGTCAGGGAATATCCTTTAAAGAATAGAAAACGTTATTAAGCACTTTCTTTTCTTTCCGCTGTTAAAAATTAATTTAAAAGAGAGGGTGATTTATATGGATGTTGAACGGATTCAAAAAATAAACAAACTTGCGCTAGACTTGATGCGCCAAGGCTTGGCTTCAGACCGCGATGATGCAGTAGTGCAAGCCGAAAAGATTTTTCGCGTCAAAGATGGAGAGTATAGTTCTATCAGAGACCGCATGCAAGCTACTGAGCCGCAAAGGGAATCTTCCGCTTCACTTGCTATGTCACCGCAGACTCCTCAGGCCGCTGGAGCAGGAGATCTACCTCCCGAAAAAATAAAAGACATTCTTCAGCAGAATTCACAATTTCTGGTAAAGAAGATCACAGAATTTCAGGAACAGATGCAGGCCATGCGCAAAGAATTGGATATGATGAAGCAGCTAAGGATGAGTGCCCCGCAGCAGCAAAATTCTGTTTCTTCCGCACCTCCCAGATTAGGAGAGATTCCTGCTAACAACCCGGACATCCAACGGGGACAATCAGCTCCTCCTTCAGCTACTAACCATCCTCGCACTGGAAACTTTAAAGCAGAAGAGATCTCCATCGAGAAGTTCTTTTACATGGGGAATAAAAGGTAAGATTATAACTTTTATATTATTAATTTTTATATTTTTTATCTTGTCCCCCATCCATTGAATCCTAAAGTCGCAAGTGCTATCAATCTTATCGGCAGTAGTAAGAAAATGTGAAGCAAAGCGTAGATTGGAAACATCACAAATCCTATATCTTTAGTCTTATATAATGGGTATATCGTCCTGAGGAGAGCGATATTTATCATGATTGTGAAATAAAGTAGGATGAATCGCAGATCTACATTTATTCCTTTCACAGTATACAATATGAGGTTTAGTAAAAGGAAAAAAGGGATAAATGCCTGATAAAACAATTCCATCCCTAGATACAATGAATGTTTCTTTATTGAAGGAACATTCCACAATATTTCACGATAAAATGATTTGTTCCATCGCAACTGCTGTTTTAACCATTTCCATAAAGTTTCCGGGACATCTGTATACGCTTTGGCCTTAGGTGTGTAATAGATATTGTATCCTTCATTTAATACCAAATTGCTTAAATGCCTATCATCACCAAAATTGCAAATGTGGCCTAAAAAAGTTTGCGCCACATATTTTTCTTTAATATTTTTCAAGATAGAGGTTCTATATGCGCCGAGAACCCCGCAAACACACATGGTAACTCCAAATAAACTCTGAGAAGCTCTTTCCTGATTGAAAGCCATCCAATATCGGAGGTCTATCAATTGAGTTAAGATTCTTTTATACTTGTTTTTTCCACGAACATTTCCAGTGGCAGCTCCAACTTTCTGATCATAGAAAGGCCTGGTAAGTTCATAGATAGTAGTCGGCAATAGTTCTGTATCGCTATCAATAGTAACCACTAATTCAGAAGTTAGTTTATCAAACGCCCATTTTTGAGCAAAGCGTTTTCCTTGATTTTTTGCAGAGTGATGATAAAAGATAGGAATCTTAGGGAATGTTCTTTTAAATTCTTTGTAGACTAACTCGCTGTGATTAGTTTCAGTGCCGTCATCAACTAGATAAACATCAAATTTCGGATAATTTTGCTTTCCTATGCTAAAGAGACATTCTTTAAGATCGTGGTATCCTTCATTATAAGTCGGAACCACCACCGAAATAGTAGGAAAATAATCTTTCGATGTTTTATATTGTTGTTTTTTATTGTTTATCGCTGCAAAAAACATCTGAAAAAATAGATGGAGCAATACTAAAATACCATAAACACTCAGAAGAGTAAAGAAAGAAGTTTGGAAGTAATATCCCAATATCAAGTAAATGATCGGCAGTACCATAAAAATAAAAATCATCCAGTTCTTAGTTTTGTTCATAATTTTCCCCAACACCATACCCCAGAATTGATTTTACTTACTGCAATTTTGCAGTATCTTTATAAATATTATGTTAAATTTAAATATTATAACATGAAAAGAAATCAAAAATGAACGCATTAATTTTAGCAGCAGGTTTTGGAACAAGATTAGAACAGAGTCTTAATGGTTATCAAGGTCCTCATCAGGAACAGCTTACTAAATTGGTAAAGGATAAACCAAAGGGATTAGTCCAAATAGCAGAAAAACCTATAGTAACACATCAACTTGAACAACTGCGTAAAGCTGGAGTGCAATTAAACAATATTTATGTCCAGACCAATCAAAAATATTACCATCAATATTTAGAATGGGCTATGGAAGTAGGAATACCAGGGAATAATGTCTTCAATAACGGAGTTACTAGAAATGAAGACCGCAAAGAACAGACACAAGACTTGTTATCAGCAATAGCTAAAATCAATCGTAATCAACCTCTATTTTTGTTCGCCTCAGACACTTTAGTATACAATACAAGAAATCAATTACTTGATCTTTCTCCCATGGTAGAAGCGTATGAAAGAGAAGGATTTTCTTCAGTAGTTGCTTATTACAAGGAAAGAGATGCCTCAAAGCACGGAGTTATGACTGTAGATGAACATAATCAGCTCACTAGTTTTATAGAAAAACCTCAAAATGTAATTTCTGGATTAGTGAATGCTTCCGTATATCTGTTTAGTCCGTATAAGCTTCGTGAGATGCAAAATCTTTCAGTAGAATTACTTAAATGCAAAAATCCTTTGGAATTAGTAAGTAATGGTTTTAAGGTCGTTCAGGCATCTCACAGAATGGACATCGGTACAATTGATGACGTGTTCAATGCAAACTCTTTTAAACAAAAGCTAAAATAAACCGCCCATGGAAGATAAACTTTTGCTGGAAACATTGGAATTTCAAGCGAATTATGCTTATGTCGCTCTAGAAAGAGCAATGGATAGTTTATTTCTGCCTGATGCAGAACATGCTAATGTTATTTACAGAGAATCCATGGGGCCTCTTCTCAGAAAAATGATTGAAGATGAGCAAGGTAAAAAAACTTATTGGGATTATAATGAGAGGAAGAGAGATTTTAGTATCATTAATTATGCAAGATCCGAATTCGAAAGATTTGTTTTGGAATATTCGGTCGGCGTCAATCTATCCAAAGACATTACGTTGGTAAATAGTCTTTCTAACCATGATTGCTGGGATGCGAGACTACCGGATAGAGAAATTGCCAAAGACATAGAAAGAGACTATAAGCTCAGTAGAACAAAAATGGATATGATGGCTATACCTAAAGAACTTGAAGATTTTGCTAACAGTTATAAAAACGGATCATGGAAAGACAATAGAGATTGCGGACTGGATGAATCTGGTCACAGGCCAAAAAAAACACCTTACAGACAGGTTGATATGATTATTGCTGCAGCAACAAGTAGTTTGCATGCGTTAGGAGACTGCCCGCAGTCAAGAGAGATTATCAAAAGAGTTAACGTAATCCCAAAGATCCGCGAATTGTATCTTGTTAAATAGTTCCCAAATCTTCTTGAGATTTCCATAACCGCAGCCGAAGGCGAGGATTCGGAATTCTAATCACATAATTCCGTAATCTTTAAATACTACTACTTAAAAATAGTATTTGTTTAAACATGAATAAAGCTAAATTGGGTACTACTCTTGCAGTACTATTGGTATTATTGATATTCTTACCTCTATTTGCTTCTGCAGCAAGCATTACGGATAATTCCGTAAAATTAACTGCAGATTACAGCAAGTTTGTGGATGAAGATGATGATTTTATTGTCGTTACGACTGAATCATTTACTGTTGACAACATCGGAAACGCAGAAGAATTAATAGTAAAAGCGACCGGGTTGCCTTCAAGATACACCAGTCAAGGCACGGTCACAGTAGCGGCTAATAAAAGTACTCAAGTGACTCTTACTATAGAAGTTCCCCATGACCAATCGCCGGGACAAGAAAAGATAGGAACTATCGTAATTGAATCTAATAACCAAATCATAGACAGCGCAGACTTAATTCAAGAGACCTTTTCCATGCTTGATCTTACTGAACTGGAAGTAAAATATGTAGATTCTGATGGCAAGACACAGAAAGACGAATTCGCCTCCAATGATAATGATTACAAATTAGAAAATGAAGTAAAACCTTACACGGAAATGACTTTCACCTTTGACCTGCAGAATCTCTTTGATAAGGATTACCAAGACAAAGGCAAGTTAGAAGAGATAGAACTCACTATCGATACCAGTGACGATTTTTTCGTTGATGGATTTAAAGATACTTACGCCATAGAAGATATCGAAGCTGGAAAAGAAAGAAAATTCATTTTAACCCTTCCTATCCGCGAAGAGGTGGAACCTGATACTTTCACTTTAGAATTTAACCTTGTCGCAGAAGATAGCGAAGGCATACAATATGAAATAACAAAAGAATTGACGGTAGAGATACAGCTGGATGATAATGATATCAGGATTGTCAAAGCGCAATTATCTCCTGAAACAGCCACTATCTGCGACAAAGAAGCATCTCTGCTGGTAGAAGTGCATAACTTTGGTTCAGATGACCAAAGCGAAGTAAATGTAAAATTGTCGAATACTGAATTAGGACTTGACAAAAAATTGGAAAATATCGCCATCGACGCGTATACTGAAGATGATGACAGCTGGCAGAATACCTTTATTATCCCTTTAGAAAAAGTGAAAGTAAAAGTGTATTTCCTGGATCTCAAGACATATATTGATGAAGATACGCTTACCGATGCTAAAGTAGTGCAATTAGATCTTAAACCATGCACGGCAGCGGAACCTGTAAAAGAAGCAGAAGAACAGCCAGAACCTTCAGTCACTGCTCCAGACAAGGAACAGGTTGACGGACAAACTGCAGATAAAGAAAGCTTGATCGGAAAGGTAATCAAGAGCGTGGAGAAAGCACCTTACACTTCCAACGACTATTTAATCGCACTGATGCTAATCGCCATCGCTGTATCTGCATCCATGATCGTGCTGATGTTAATAGTCCTATTCAGAGCATAAATTATTTTGAAAGTATAAGATAATACTCAAACGCGAGGTAAAAAAATGAAAGCAAACAAAAAAATGATTATCGGAGTAATTGCTTTGATAGCATTACTGATTACCATAGCTGGAGCATTGGCTGCGCCAAGCGCAACATACAGCCCAGCAAGTAGCCCCGTGACTGTACTAGATAATCAGTCGCAATTGTTTAGTGTTACTGTAACAAATCAAACTGAAAACAGCACTTTAGGTTATCAATGGAAAGTAGGAAATACTGTTGTCGGCGGAAACACTTCCACATTTACTTTTGATGGCAACGCCTACGCAGTAGGCCAATACCAAGTCAGTGTAATCGTTACTGAAAATAATTTATATGTTGACAATAACATCTGGACTGTAACTGTTGAAGAAGTAACTCCAGAAAGCGTACTTTCCATCACTAGCGTGAAAGTAAACGGAAAATCCAGCGGCAAGTTGTCTGTTTCAAACTTGAACGAAATTAAAGTTGAAGTCAGCAATGATCACGACGAGAAGATTAAGGACATCGTAGTTACGGCAAGAATACTTGACGTTGACGGCGACGACCTTGAAGAAGAATCTGATGAATTTGACATTTCCAGCGGGAAAGAAGACGACGTAACATTAGAATTCGACCTCTCTAACGAAGATCTTGAAGAAGAAGATTATACTATCGAAGTCGAAGTTGAAGGCGAAGACGCCGATGGAAACGACTTTTCCGATACTGAAACTCTAACTGTAGAAGTTGATCGGGAGAAGGACGATATTGTCATACTTGATGCAGAATTGGAAGACAGCCAGGTATTCTGTACTGCTGCCACTCAGACCTCACTTAATGTTAACATCAAGAACATCGGTGAAAATGAGCAGGAAGGCGCTAAGATTACCGTCAAAAATACCGAACTTGACATGAACCTGCAAAGAAATAACATCGACTTAGATGATTATTCCGGCTCCGACAACGATTACAAAGCGACTTTCGCTCTTAATCTTGAAGACGCAAAGCAGGGGACATACACCTTGGATGTGGCTGTCTACAGCGAAGATGATGATTTGATGGATTCAAAAGAAGTAGAACTGCAGGTTGTATGTGCAAATGAAGCTTCCCAAAACCAAGAAAACACATCTAACGAGTATTACGCTGATAAAGAATTAGCAGCTGAATTGCAGCAGAAAATCGATGCTTACAAAGCCCTGCAGGAAAGCCAAGCTAACAAAACATTCAGGCAAAATGACACTTATGTCTTATTGCTGGGAGTTTTAGTAGCACTTACCTTCTTTGCGGTAGCCTTGTCAGCGACATACTTGCTGGTAAAGAAGAGATAAGCTCTTTCTTTTTTAATTTTTTTAATTTGTTACTTTATATATCATAGACATACTGTGAGAGGAGATTATGACTAAAAAAATAGAACCAACCATCCAAGGAAAAGCATTAGACGACTTAGTAAATCAATGCTTGATCGTTACCGATAGAAGAGGAAGGGTTTTAGGAAAACATCATACCACCGTAACTAGTTTTCTATCGATGGAGTACCAGAGTGATTATGGAAAGATTACATTTGCAGTATATTCATCAGCGATGGGAAATGGATCTTACAAACTAACCGTAACAGAAGGCAGAACAATCTTGTTTGAAGCCAGCGGCAACTACACTGCTTGCCCTTTCAACAGCAAAGCTGAGATATATAATCCAGGAGATTGGGAAAAAAAGCTTGAGAATGAATGGAGAAGAGTAAAGTCATAAACTCTTCCTAAACCGTTCCATATCTTTCCACATCTTTTCTAATTTGACATTGATCGTTTCTTTCAGCCAGTTCAAGTCGCCAGAAAAAAGTATCTCTCCGTCCTTATACAAAGGCATTTCCATCCATTCGCTGCCTCTTATCTCGACCATGATCTTATTTTTAGCGCTAAGGATACAGCTCTTCTTGTATAATATCCATGCCTGGTCAAGCAATCTGATGGCTGCATCTATATCCCGGCAAGCAACATGAAGGATCATTCCTTCCAAGCGCAGCCAGACCACTTCTTTCTCATTGCAATGAAAAAAATTCTCATCGATTAGATCATGGCTTACCCTGAGCCATTGTGTTTCAGACTTCTTTCCTGTCCCTTTCCATAAGTACACTCTTCCTGAACAGGAAGAGGTGGTGTAATAATCAGGCAAAGAGTTGAATTTGTCAAGTAAAGGGATTATTTTTGTATCAAGATCGCCTTTCTTGCTTTTATCTGATTTAGAGAGATATGTTTTCTTTTCATTATCAAAAGCCATGTATATAGAAAATTAAGGACTAGTTTATATATTTTAAGATTACCTTTAAAAGATGGTTTCTCCGTTACAAGCTTTTAATCGGCATTCTGTAGATGAACTGGTAGAAGATGGAGTCGTGATGGTCTATGATTTTTACCTGCTAGCTGAAGGCATAAACCTAGGGATGTGGATGCCTAGGGATCATTGTGGCCGCATAAATCCCATAGTAAGAGAAAAAGGGAGAATAATAGAGGATATAACCATCGCCCATGAATGGCTCCATGCTTACGACTATATGGTTCTAGACCAGGAATCGTCAGAAGGACAGATTGAGTGGTGGGCACGATCTCATCTGCGGACAGATCCGCAACTTTCTGATTATATACGAAGCTTTTACCGAGAGTACGGATTTAAATAACTACTACAATAACTTTTTAAAGTACAATTTTTTCAAAAGCTTATGGCTTCAACTCCAAAAAAATTTCTGTTAGAACAGACTACCGGCAAAAAATACTTAGTCAAAGACCTAAATGAAGATTACCATACTTCTTTCGGCATCATAAGTAAAAAAGATCTGAAAGGAAAGAAAACCAGGATCAAATCCAGCATAGGTAAAGACTTCCTATTATTAGATGCAAACTTCGCTGACCTATGGGAACAGTTCAATCGCGGGCCGCAGATCATGCTGCAGAAAGATATCGGTTTGATCATAGCCAAAACAGGTATCAATAAAGATTCTGAAGTGCTTGATGCCGGAGGCGGTTCAGGCTCATTATGTTTATCACTTGCTAACATCTGTAAAAAAGTTACCGTCTACGAAATCAATCCAGAACATCACAAGGTAGTGCAAAAGAACATTGACCTGTCCGGGTTAGATAACGTGACCCTTAAGCAGGATGATATCTACAAAGGCATTAAAGAAAAGGAATTAGATTTGATAACTCTTGATCTTCCTGAACCATGGCAGGCCATTAAACCTGCAGAAAAAGCTTTGAAAGACGGCGGATTTCTGGTAATCTATCTGCCCAATCTGATCCAGATGCATAGATTTCTTGCTTCCCTAAAAGGCACATCATTCAAAGCTCTGGAGACGATAGAATTACTGGAAAGAAAGTGGGCCATCAACGAACAGATCATGCGCCCGGAATTCCAGATGTTAGGACATACTGGTTTCATGTCTTTTTGCAGGAAACTTTAGTAAAATTTAAAAATACACTTATATAACTGTATATAACATGACACAGACAGTTCTTTTGCATAGTCCGACCTTGGAATCAGTATTGATGGTAGAGAAGACCATCCAGAAACATTCTCAGGAATATGGTAAATATCAGCTTTGGAAGAGATTACCAAAGAAAATGATGTACCAGACTTTTCAGGTTATTTTAGATTACTTAAAAGAGTCAGGAAAGATAATCATTGACCGGGAAGGATGCGTTATATGGACTTACGACCCTGAAGGCATCAAAAAAATTCTAGCAAAAGGAGTTAAGTTACATTGAACGCTAAAAAGCCGATTCATGTAGCTTTTGGAGAAAAAAAAGTAGAACAGGAATTTGAAAGCCTAAACCAAGGAAAGTTTCCTGAAAAGCAGCTTTATGAATTTATTGACCGAGCCATCAGAGACATGAAAAATAATCCGGCTTGCGGCATTAAGCTCCCAAAGAAGTTGTGGCCCAGGCTTTATGTTGAAAAATATGGTTTGACTAATCTTTGGAAATACGATCTGCCGAATGGATGGAGATTGATTTACACCATCAAAGAGAACGAAGTGACTATCTTAAATGTAATTCTTGAATGGTTCAACCACAAAGATTACGAAAAAAGATTTGGATACTAAAAATGACTCTTAAAATAAAAAAACTTCATCCTGGCGCAATCCTGCCTAAATATCTCCGTCAGGGAGATGCGGCTATGGACTTATACGCCAATGAAAATAATATTCTTCAACCGCATCAGCGCGCATTGATATCTACCGGCATCGCCATGGCCATACCGACAGGACATGTCGGCTTGATCTGGGACCGTTCCGGCATGGCCGCCAATCACGGCATCAAGAGCATGGGCGGAGTGATCGATTGCAATTATCGCGGGGAAGTGAAAGTCATTTTACATAATCTCACTGATCAGCCATTCAATGTCGAGAAAGGCATGCGCATCGCGCAGATGCTGATCCAGAAAGTTGAACAGAAAGAGATTCTTGAAGTGGAAGAATTAGATGATAGCATAAGAGGAGAGAAAGGATTTGGTAGCACCGGATTAAAATAACATATTAAAAAAATTTCTTGTTAATAGAAGCGCATAATATTGACCCCTAATATTTTTTTAGATTATACCTTGATTTTTATTTTTTCAGATACCCTTTCAGAAATTCATCGTACAGATATTTCTGCCATTCCCGCAAAGGAGGATCCAATCTCTCTATTTCTTCGCAGCTTTTGAGGCTTCCCTGCAAAGCATCGGTCTCCCGTACGGAAATATCCGGAGAACGGCCGTCGATGATATAGACTAATCCAAAATGCACTTTATCGACCGGAGTCACATCGCAATTCACATAACCTACATGCACAAGAGAATAAGAATCAGCAAAATCTACTTCTTCATTAAATTCACGATGGAGAGCCTTCCAAAAAGTTTCTTCGTAAGTTCGTTTCTGATTGGCAGGATTACCCTGATCGGCAGGATTGATATGCCCGGCAATCATCAGATCATTCCTTCCTACCAGCCGTGCTTCGCCAGAACCGCTTAATCTTGTATAAGTAAAAATTTTATCCTGATACAAAAACACCACGCCAGGTATGATCTGCTTTAGATCTTCCTGGTATTCCACATCATCTTCTTTGTTTGAGGTTTTTCTTGGAGCGTAAAAAGAATGCCTGCCCAGGACTTCCTCCAAATCAACATCCCAGGCCTCTTTTCTTTTGAAACCAGTAAACGCATACTGGTCATCATGCCCAAACAACTCTTTTCTGGGCACAACTAAACACCGTTCAGCCTCTTTTTCACCAGCCATACTTAAGAAAAGAAAAATAACGGAGGTATATAAGGTTATATTTACTCAAAAATAGACGATAATCACTTCAATCCTAATTTCTTCTTGATCTTAGCCATGTCCCGATGCAGCTCAATCAGCATCGCGTGGGAACTCTGGTCCACATGCAGATCACGTAAATCCTTTTCCAGATCAATCTCAAGCCGCGTTTGATCACGCCGTGCTGCCCTATTGGTGCTCATCAATATGACCGGTGCTTGGATCGCCGCGATCATAGAAAGAAACAGATTCAAGAGAATAAACGGATAAGGATCAAAAGCCTTATTCACTAGAACAACAGCGTTAACAATCACCCAGAACACTAAGAATAAAAGAAAACTGAAGATAAATCCCCAGCTTCCGCCTATCTGAGCGATCTTGTCTGACAAGCGTTCAAGTTTGCGCAGATCTTTTCGATAGAACTCATCCACTTTTTTGAGTGTATCCTCAACCTTGTGGATTTCGCTTTTGATTATTTCCACCACATCTAATTTTTCCTGAAAGGATCCTTCTTTATTTGATTCTTCTTTCTTTTGTGCTCTGGCCATTCATCTCACCATATAACCATTATTCTTATGCAAAAATTCTTTCGCCAATCCGAGTTTAAACTCACTTACCGCATACACGGTATACAATAGATCCCCTTTCTTGACGGAGTCATTTATTTTTTTTGTAAGATACATGCCCGCGCCTTTGTCATCGGGTGCGCCGGCGATCCTTGCGACTTTTGCGATAATATCATTATCTATTTCCACTATCTTTCCTGACTTGCTGCTATGCACCGGAAAATGGTGTTTTCCTAATTCGGTTTTTTTCTGCCTTCCCTGTGCATCGATGATCCGATTCATCTTCTCCAACGCCTTGCCGCTTTCCAAGATTTCTGTCGCTTTCCTTAATCCATCGCCTTTTTTGCATTCACAGACTAATTCTAACAGCAGCCCAGCCAGCATCAATGATTTCTCTTTTAAGTCTCGCGGCGCTGACGGATCATTGCGCAATACTGCCATAACGTCTTCTGTTTCCAAGAGCGGACCTATGCCGTTGCCGATAGGATGAGATCCATCAGTGATTACTACTCTGACGTGCATACCAAGCTTTCTGCCTATCAGCTCAAACATCTTCTTGAGATGATTAGCTTCTTTCATGTTCCGTGCTTTCACGCTCTTGCCCATGGGAATATCGATCAGCACATAATTGGCGCTTACTGATTTTTTCTTGGCCATCACCGATGCCAACAACTGCCCTTCAGCATCGATAGACAAAGGATGTTCCACTTCTATGATCTTATCATCAGCCGGTGCGAGGTTGATAGACCCGCCGTGCACTATGCAGGCTCCTGTCTTCTTTACAACTTGCTTAATTTTTGCTTCCGACATCTCTACTTTAGCTAAGCATTCCATAGTATCCGCCGTCCCTGCCGGAGAAGTGATCGCTCGTGAACTTGTTTTTGGAATAATATATCCTGCTGCCGCAACAATTGGAACGACTATCATGGTAGTCCTGTTTCCGGGAACACCGCCGATACAATGCTTGTCTAAGGTGATTCCTGGAAACTTGAGCATCTTTCCGGTATGCACCATCGCTTTGGTCAACCCGATAACTTCTTTGACGCTTAGCCCATTAGTAAAAGAGGCAGACACGAAATAAGTCTTCTCGATATCAGTCAGCCGGTCGTGAGTGATATCATCTGTGATGTGATACAATTCCGTAGGATTAAGCTCCTTCCCTAGCAATTTATCACGGATATGCTTCACCGATTCCGGCTTTCCGGTAAATTTAACTTCAATCAAGCTGCCTTGTTTGACGTTCAGGCGATCCAGCACTTCTTCAAACAAACCTATGCTTCCTTCAGAAACCGCTTTGCTGCTTTCAGAAATATCCAAGATGCAGGTAACACTTTTGCTGTTATGCTTGAGCAATATACGATCAGCAGAATGAAGATCCAACTTATGCGCATCTTTTTCATTGAGAATAGCTATGAGTGTACCGCCGGTAGCTATATCCATGTCTTTCACACGGAATTTCATTTTTTAGCCCCCCATGTGAAAGATAAGAAAATTCCTGATTTTTCTGTGTCCTTAACTTTGAACTTTACCATCTTTTTTTGTTCAGCAAGAAAATTCGCCGCCATGGCCAAGATGTGCCCGAGCTAAACTATTATTGTCAAACCACAAATTAAGTTACTTTTTCCATCAGTATTGGATCAGGAAAAAGGCGAAGGGCACGGCCAAGGCGAATTTTCTATAAGCTCATCCTCTTTTTAGAAGACAAAGAAGTTTGGTTTTATATAGATTTGGGTTAGGTTCAGAGCTTTCTCAAAAACTCTTCTATTTTTGCAATATCATCCTTCTTCCCTAAATCCAGCCAGTAATCCTGCAGCATCATGACTTTCACTTTCCTGCCTTCTGCAAGTAAAGAGATCGCATCAGTCAACTCCAATTCGCCGCGTTTGGAAATCTCGATCTGTTCCAGCGCTTCAAAGATATCTGGCGTTAATTTATACAAGCCGGCGTTGATGAGGTTGCCCACGAATTCTTTTGGTTTTTCTATGATCTCAATAAGCATCTCCCCTTGGCATACTAAAACCCCGTATCGGGAAGGATCTTCCACTTCCCATGCTGCGACGTAACAAAAGTCGTCTTCTTTCTTTATGCGCAGTAAATCATCTGCAGAGAAAAGATTATCTCCGCCCATCACTATGAAATTCTCTTCATCGACAAATTGCCGAGCATGGTATACAGCATCGCCAGTACCTAAAAGTGCTGGTTGTACTATGACTGTTATAGCCAGACCATGTTCGTCCAGGAACTCTTCAATTTTTTCCCCCTTGTAACCGACCACGATAGCTATATCTTTATCTTCAAAACCAGCATTATGTAACTGTTCTAACAGGTATATCAAGAAAGGTTTTCCATTAACTTCTATCAGTGGCTTAGGCTTATCCAAAGTCAAGGGAAGCATCCTGACTCCCTTGCCGGCTGCTAAAATAACTGCTTTCATTTTAAGAGGTCAAATAAGATAGGCCTTAATTGTGAAAATTCAGTGATATCGTATCTTGCCTGCTGGTGTTCATGCTGCGGGGCCATATCTTTATACTTTCCATACCGCAAACGCACCGTCTTCAGGCCTAATTCATTCCCATATTGGATTTCTGAATCTATGCGGTCCCCTACTACCCAGATATCTTCAGAAGAATAATCCCCCTTAATAATTTCGAGAAGACCTCTTTTCTCGTCATTCTTCCGGCAAAGGTAAATCTTGCTAAAATAAGCACGGATACCCAAAGCATCTATCTTAATATCCTGCAGGCCGGCATCGGTCTCCCGGCTTAATAGTATCTTCTCCGCAGGGAAAGAACTAAGTAATTCGATCACGCCAGAGAACGGAACGATGCGTCTGGCATCCTCCCATTTAGTGGCTTCCTTCATCTGCCCGGTGCAGCCGTACAAGGTATCGTCCAAATCAAAGACTAGTAGCATTTTACTCTAATTTATAGAGGACAATATAAAGATTATGGAGAAAAAAAGGCCTACCTCAACCCTAAAAACTATCAACAATTTTCATCAGTTCCTGCGCTAATTTCTGGGAATCATGCCTTAAAAGGCTGCGCTTCAGAGAATCTGCCTTCTGTGCCTGGACTATCTCGCTGCTCAGCAAGTCGACCGCGATCATTCTGGAATCATTCTTCAGATCGTTCTGCACTAAATCGCCTTCCTGTTCATATAGTTTGACCAACTCTTCAGGAACCTTGTTGCTGTTGACCAAAACATAATCAAAAATATCCCTGCCCACAAAACGTTTTAATTCACGCAGATAATCACTGGCTTTAAATTGGGTGGTCTGGCCGCGTTTATTCATCAGATTGACCACTAACGCTTTTTTAGCTCCCGTCTCGCGCAATGCTTTAGACACCCCGTCGACCAGGAAATTTGGGATGAGCGAGGTATACAGGTCTCCCGGACTTAAGACCACTAAATCGGCAGTCATGATCTGGTCTATCGCCCGAGAATTAGCTTCCGGAAACGGCTCCAAGTAAATACTCTGGAACCCTTTATCGATCTCAGCTGATACATCTATCTCATGTTCACCATCTAATAATTTATTGTTGTGCAGGATCATCTTCAGATGGACTTTGTTGGTGGTAACCGGGATCACTTTCCCCTTGATCACCATAATCCTGCCCATCTCTTCCACAGCACGGTCAAAACTTCCCGTCACTTTCTCCAACGCCGACAGCAATAAGTTCCCAAAGCTGTGCCCCTGCAGACTGCCGTTCTCAAAACGATAATTCATCAAGCTGCGCATCAATCTGCTGGAATCCGACAATGCCACCAAACACTGCCGCACATCGCCAGGGGGGAGAACACCTAATTCATCGCGCAGAATACCGGTGCTGCCTCCGTCATCGGCCATGGAGACGACCGCGCTAAGATCGATATTATACTTCTTTAGGCCGCTTAGAACAGTAAAGTTACCTGTGCCGCCGCCAATAACCACTACCTTCTTCATTATAGTATAGAAATAAGAAAAATTGTTTTTAAAGATTATGCAACGGAGGGATTGGTCGAAAAAGTCGCCGCCATGGCCAAGATGTGAAGCAAGAACTGCTTTTGCTTGCACTAGTTGGTAGGTGCTTCCTAACAAAATATGTACTAAGAAGCACTTGCTGAACATGAAAACTGACAACGATCAGTTTTCAGTTCTGAAATGAGGTAGTTTCCGCATTTCATGAACGGCCAAGGCGACTTTTTTGAGATTTTCTACAGAGCCGCAACGGGGTTATTTGAAAATAAGAAGAAGAGAAATAAGAAGAAAAATAAAAATAGAGATTAAGAGATCTATTCTTCGATGAAATCTTCCATCTTTGCCGGCATCTCTTCGTCGCCGCGGAGCAATCCTTTCGCTCTCATGTATTCACGGGCGATGACATAAAATACCAAGCCTACTGATTTCTTTCCCTTGTTATTACAGGGAACTACTAGATCGACATCATTAGCCTGATTATTAGTGTCGCAGAGGCCGATAACTGGAATCCCCATCTTAGCTGCATCTTGGACTGTGTTCTTGTCCGTCCATGGATCGCAGACAACGATGATTTTTGGCTCCCAGAAGGTCTCCAAATTAGTGTTAGTTAAAATTCCGGGAGGATATCTGCCGGTGATGACCCTGATACCGGTAAGCTGGTGCAGTCTCTTCAATCCTTTCCAGCCATTTTCCCGCCTGCTTACAACTAAGATATCTTTAGCTTCGTACTTTGATAACAGGTTTACTGCCAAGCGTAAGCGTCGGTCGATTTCCTTTAGATTAAGGACGCTCAAACCGTCAGGCCTGGTCTTGTAAATAAAATTAGCCATGTATTTGTTTTTGAATTTAGTTCCGATATGGATCCCTGACTTCAAGTACTCATTGGAATCCAATAATAATGTCTCTTGTTCTTCTGCCATTGTGTATTTTCTCCTGAAGCAACCAGACCACGAACAAGAAAAGTAGAAACTCTCTTGTCTGCGATATTTTTTGCCTCACGCAGCTATGTCCATCAAATCAGAGATGGACGTCGGCTTTATACTCTTAGGTAGGGGGTTTATTTATAAAGATTTTGCTAGATTTTAGGGGAATATAGTATGTTAAGAACAACAATTATTTTAAATAAATTTCTTAGAGAAATCGGCAAAGTGAAAACAATGGGTAATGGAATTAATGATTTTCGTGAGCTTGCAAAAAAACTTCTTGACCAACAAACCACTGATCATGAAACGTTAGTAAAATCAAGAATAGTGCCCTTGTTATTAGGCCCTTATGATCTTATTTCAATCGCAGAAATGGAAGAGGTTAAAAATGCACTCATCGAAATGGGATATAGTAGCAGCATTAAGGTACAGGATATACAAACAAAGGCTAATTTTGATGGAAAATTAGATCTCAAATTCTCATTTTTAATAAACTCTTTACAGACACATGATTACTTTGTTATCCCTATCTTTTATTTTCCAAAACGTGAGGAAGGGAAAAGAATGGGCCATCATGCAGAATTTATCGAAACCACATTAAAAGATTATACACTAATCCTGGCAGCAGGTTTGTTCTACGAAGAAAAAGCAACTATAACTCATCATCAAAGAGTCTTTTTGTACCAAACTTGTATAAAGAGTCTCGAGGATTATAAAAAAGGGGCCCTCAATCACATAAATAAGTTTTTCCCTATAATCGAAAAGAAAATGATGCATTCCACACAAGAGAAAAGTATTTATACAGAAAAAAAATCATACAAAGAAAAAGGTGGAAAAAGATGATTCAGACTAATGGTTTTTTCTCTCCCTCGCACATACACGTAAATACCATTAAGAAAGACCATCTAGCTGTAGCGGTTTTGTTAGATGTTGCTTATCACAGCAATAGGTATACTTCAGAGTTAAAGAAAGATCTCAAATTAAATGATAAAGAATGCGCAATTCTCAAAAAATTAAATGAAGCAGGTTATCTAAGGCCAAACCCGCATCCAAACGTTAAAGATGTAAAGTATGTACTTGCGCCAAAAGGGTATTTTTTAGTTAATGAACTAAAAGCAGAAAACCCTAGTTTATTAAAAGATATAGAACCAAAATTGATTCCTTTAGATATAAATTCTTAAATTTTTTCTACTCCCTCCTCCACGATCCTAAACTTCACTCTCCTGCCTTCCGGCAGAGACCTATGCTTGCGCAGGATGATCTCCCTGAAATCTTCCCCTCGTTTTAATTCTAACAGGCATTTTGACCCATACTTCAGCAGATCTCCGCCAACCATCTTCACTTCATCGCGATGGTCGAAATCTGCATAGACCTGGTTAGTTATCAGTACCGGAATCTTCTTGCGCCTGGCAATCTCTACCAAGTAGGCAATCTGCCTTCCTAATGCAGTATTTACTTCATACACCTCTTCACTTCGCCCTAGCTCGAGACGATACAGCATGGAAATAGAATCGACCACGATCAATCCTACCTGTTCGCTGATAATGCTTTTAACTTTTTCAAATATGTCGTTCTGTTCCGCAAACGTGACCGGGTTAAAGAAAATAATATTATTCAATACCTTTTCGTAATCTGCACTGATCTGTTTTATCCGCTCCACCGCGATGCCGCCTTCTGAATCTATGAACATCACCTTCTTCCCTGCTTCAGCGATGCGTACTGCTGCCAGCAGGCAGAAGTTAGTCTTTCCCGCACCTGACGGCCCAAACAAGGTAGTGACGATATCAGAATCATAGCCGCCATCCAGCAACAAATCTAAAAATGCAGCTCCAGTAGGAATTTTAACCATCTGCTTCAGCGTAAAGAATAAGAATATAAAGATTTCTAAGAAAAAGGCGTTTTAAGAAGAGTAGAACTTCTCGAAAAATTATCCTAATCCCTTTCGTGATTATACCACTCCCTAAATAAATGAACAAAAGCAGTAATCATCTGTTCAGAAACCTTTCTTTTCCTTAGGGTTTGAATTGTTTCTATTACCAAAGCAACAAACTCCGGCCTATTTACGAATTCAAAATCTATGTCGGGATGATAGCCATCAAACATTCCATTGGCAACCCCTTCATGGACCTTATCTTCAATGGCATTAAAAACACCCATGGCCCATTCATACGTTATACCTTCGTTAATCTCATTTGAGAAGATTTTACTTAACCCTTTCTGCATTTTTTTGAGAAGCTTTTTTTCTCTATCGTCCATGCTTCTAATGGTGTGCTCTCCCTTAACCAAGGCCAAAAGCAAGTTGTGGAATGTTTTTATCCCTTCAATCTGTTTTATTACTTCAAGTTCCAGTTCCAATTGAAGTTGGAGGTGAGAAATAAGTTTTTCAGTATTGGTTGATTTCTTTTGAATGACTGTCACTAAGTGCAGTTGATTTTGCAGGATGGAATAGAGGTGACTTAGTAATCCATAAACATGTTCATATTTTGTCTCTGCATATCCTAAGCATTGCTCTAATTTCTGGACCCTTTTTATCTTTTGAGAATGTTCTATTTCGTCTAAATCAGCTATTAATTCTGACTCTTTTTTTCTTTCATTAGATATATCTATTATTTCCAATTCTAATAATTTTTTTAACTCATCTAAAGATTCGAAAAAGGCTTTTTGCGTGGAGTCTAATTTCTCAATAACTTCTTTCTTTTTAGAGATGGTTTTAAGGTACTTTTTCCAATCCTTGATGATCTGTTCTTCATCTAATTCCATCTCTTTTGCAACAGATTCGGTTGAGCCAAAGAGGTGATTTAATATCCCCATTGTAAAATTAGATTAGTTTTATCTTAATAAATATTTGTGTACTTGTAAGTTACCTTAGAACTGTAGCAGCGTGCATCTTCCAACAGAATAACCCCTTCTCTGCCCAAACACTTTATAAAACCATAATTCTTCCCTATATAAACAATATGAAAAAGCCATTGTTGGTAGTAGGAGGGATCTTTTTAGGTGTTTTGCTGATCAGGTTAATCTTCGCCTTCATGATTCCGGAATTTACCTACGAATCATACTTCCATCTGCGACAAGTGGAAAATATCTTAGATACGGGGCTTCCTTTATATCAAGATCCACTTTCCTACAGCGGAAGAGAGTTTGCCTTCCTGCCTTTTTTCCACTACCTCGCTGCTCTGTTCGGCCTCTTCCTTCCAGTAACATTGATAGCAAAGGTCCTTCCAAACCTGCTTACTGCGCTTCTGGTGCCTATAACTTATCTCATCAGTAAAAAAATAACCGAACATGAAACTGGCTCATTCGTCGCGGCCTTCATCGCCGGATTCCTGCCCATCCTTTATTTCACCAACGGATTTGTGGTTAACACCCTTTTCCTGCCGCTCATTTTCCTAGTTATCTATCTTTATCTCAATATTGAAGAGAGCGCAAAGAAAAATGATCCAAAGCTGATGAAATACATCTATGTTTATGCTGCAATATTTTTCATACTTTGTTTGACCAGCCCTTTGGCAGCAATCATGCTTATTGGTCTGGGGATATATACTCTTCTTTCCCTGCTGGAAGGAAAAAAAATATATCGTGAAGAAGTTGAAGTGATGCTTTTTTCAGTTTTTCTCTATGTATGGGTACAATTTTTGTTCTTCAAAAAATCACTGTTCCAGGAAGGAATCTCATTTGTCTGGCAGAATGTTCCTTCCGATATCGTCGCTCAATATTTCCCTAAATTCTCTCTGGGAGTAGCATTAGTTTTAGTCAGCATCATTCCTTTCTTGGCCGGCTCGGCGGTGGTTTATCGTTCGCTTTTCCATCTCAAGAACCAAAGATCATTCCTGCTCATCAGCTTAGTTATCGCCACCAGCCTGCTGACTTGGTTTAGGCTTATCCGCTTCCGGCAGTCATTAGCATTTTTCAGTGTAGTCTTAGCCATTCTATTTGCCGTCTTTTATCAGGATATTGAACGCTATTTCCAAAAGACTAAAATTTCGCATTTTCAGAATTATCTCCTTCCAGTCACTATTGCCATATTATTTTTATCGACAGTATTGCCGGCTGTTAACACGGCTCTGCTGCAGGACACACCATCTACGGAAGAAGTTGAAACATTTATCTGGATCCAAAAAAATACGCCGTCTTCCACGACCGTGCTGGCAACTTTGGACGAAGGACACTTAGTGACTTATTACGGGAAAAGAAAAAATCTCATCGACGACCGTTTTATGTTGGTGGATGATGTAGAAGCCAGATTCCAAGGTCTTACTTCGCTCTATACTACCAAGTTCCAGACCGAAGCGTTGGAAATAGCCAGCAGATATAATATTGAATATTTTATACTGACCCCTTCCGCCAAAGAAAAATATCAGCTTAAAAAAGAAATACCTTATATCACCAGACGGTGCTTTGATATAGTCTATCAAAACGAAACAACCATCTTTAAATTGAAATGTCAGTTAGGGCCAACATAAAATGAACCAAAAAGACTCTCCAAAAGGTAATTATTACTTCAATAAACTGCTTCGCTACCAGAGAGTATGTCTTTGCCTGCTGCTAGTGATCCTTTTGGCCATCCCCATCTTTTCAAATTACCAAAAAGAAAAACCGCTGTTGATAGGGGGCGAAAGTTATTATTACCTCTCTTCTGCGCAGCAGGAACTGCCCTTCCACCCTTTAACTTTACTATTTAGAATTATTCCTGACCCTCTTGCTTATCTCATCCCGCCCCTTCTTTCGCTGGGGATCATACTCTTGTTTTACCTTCTGGCGCGAAGGATAAACATTTCTGAAGAGAACATATTTTTTATAGTCTTATTTTATATCCTGACTCCGACATACATATTCACTTCACTTACTTTGTCTTCTTACTCTTTATTCCTGCTGCTGGCGCTTCTTGGGGCAAACCTCCTGCTTTTAGAAACAAAAAAGAAGTATTGGGCATTGCTCCCTTTGCTCCTCGCTTCAATGATTGATATCTTTAGCGGTCTTCTTTTATTGACGGTCTTAACTGGATATTTTTTCTTTAGCATCAAAAGCAAAGAGCATTTCCATAAGATTCTTATCATAAGCATAGCTGTGACTATGGTACTGAATGCCCTTTTGTTAAAGGCCACATTTTTTCTTGGGCCATTCGCAGCGCAGCATAAAGCTGCTGACCTCGTTTCAGATTTGGGAAGTCTTGGAGGGGTAGGCGTTTTTACTATCTTATTGGCAGTAGCCGGTTTTATAGCAAGCTGGCAGAAAAAAAATCTTTATTTATTGCTTCCTGGGCTGGCAGTGTCTATAGCTGCATACTTATTTAATACTCATACCACATTCTTTTTCTCATTGTTTATTGTAGTATCAGCTGCAGCCGGTTTTGTGGCTTTGTTAGAACAGGACTGGAAACTTCCTATTCTCCGCAACGCCGTATTGCTTTTGCTCTTGTTAGGCATCTCTTTTTCCGCTGTTGCCTATATTGATAGGTTTTCAGCATACCAGCCCACGGTAGTGGATCAAAATGCCCTGCGGTGGATAGAACAGAATACTGATGATGAAGCGATAGTACTATCCGCGCCAGAGAACAGCTATTACATCAGTTATTTCGCTCAACGAAAACCAGTCTTTGCTCTCCATAAGGATTACCGAGACCATTATCAATTATCGCAGGAGATTTTCACTGCCTTCTACATCGACCAGTTATTCCCTCTCTTGGAAAAAAATAAAGTCTCCATCATCTATGTTTCAGAAGAGATGAAACGGCAGCTTCCTGCTCAACAGGAATTTCTTTTCCTGCTGCAGAACGAAAGATTTAAATTGCTTTATTCCACCGGAGATGCAGAAGTATGGTCGTTTGAAGAGGCAAAGCAATGATAATTACCTTCCTGGATACAATGTTGTTTGTAACTTATTTTTTACTCTTATTTCTATCAATCTTCTGGCTGTTGGTATTATTTTCTCCGGAACCAGAACAGAAAAAGAAAGAATTGGAGACCTTTCCATTCTTTAGTACCATCGTTCCTGCCTATAATGAAGAGAGATCTATCGCCGCCACTCTACAGTCGCTGGTCAATCTTGATTATCCCAAAGACAGGATAGAAATTATTGTTGTAAATGACGGATCAAAAGACCTAACTAAACAAATAGTAGAACAATTCATTGCCCAGCATCCGGCTCAAAATATATCTTTGCTAAATCAAGAAAATCAGGGGAAAGGCAAGGCTATGAATAAAGGCCTATCCGTAGCTAAAGGAGAATATTTTGCCTGTTTGGACGCAGACTCTTTCATCGCTCCTAATGCTTTAAAAGCCATGCTGCTCCTCTTTGCCCAAGATCAAAACATCGCTGCAGTGTGCCCGCTGTTAAAAGTAAAAGATCCGCAAAGCATCCTGCAGAAAGTACAGTGGTATGAATATGTGGTGAATATGTTCTATAAATCCCTTAATGCCAAGCTGGACTGCATCCACGTTACCCCTGGACCTTTTAGCGTGTACAAGACAAAGGTGATCAAAGATCTGGGCAGCTATGATGAAACTACCATCACTGAAGATCTGGAGATCGCCATCCGCCTGCAGAAGCACCAATATAAAATAGTGCAGACATTTGACACAGTCGTAGAAACTATCGTACCTACTACCTGGAAGAAATTATTCCGCCAGCGCATCCGCTGGTATAAGGGATCTGTCGACAACAGCATCAAATACAAGAGTCTTATCTTCAATAAAAAATATGGTGACTTCGGCATAATTAGGATGCCCACTATTGTGTTGTCAGGAATAATTGCCATCGTACTGGTAGGAACCTTTTTACAGGCGCTGGCGGCAAAGATCATGATGACATTCTCATACCTGCAGGATATCAATTTTGATCTTCTCACCTTGATCAAGCATTTCAGCTTTGAGATGAACATCTTAAGTTGGCCATTTTCCAGGCTCTTTGTAGCCGCTACCCTTTTTGGGATCAGTTTCTTTATCATGATTTATTCCTATAGATTGATCAAAGAAAAAGTCACTAACCACGGAAGAACCTTCGTGTCGCTGGTAACTTACTTATTCATCTACGGATTCTTCATCACTGCAGTCTGGATGTACATCAGCATCATGTTCGTCCGGAAGAAAAAGAATTTCTGGAGTTAGGCCTGCTCGGTCCTGAATGTAGGTTAGCATCAATACACGAACGATAGATTTGACATCGCTTTGATTGCGGATGGGGACGTTCCTTCCGGGAGGGAACCGCACTAAAATAATCGATACTAAGAGTGAGTCGATGCTAACCCGAACAAAGTGAGATTCAGGACAAAACCAGTTAGACCGCAAACCATATAAATCACTCCCTCTAGGCAACCGCATGGGCGGGTTGGAACGTAAGACTAGCATCAAGAAATATATCCTGGCTTTTATGCTGACTCTTTTAGTCTTCTCTGGAGGTATCGTAGCTGGTTTATTTATCGAAAACCTGCGCCTTTCCTCCGCCAAGCAGATCGCTCTCACCGAAAAAGTTACTTTACGCAGCCTGCAGCTGCAGCACAGCTATATCGCTTCTGGCTTGACTGACTGTAAGACCCTGCACACCATACTGGAAAATAATATCAATGAATTGGGGAAAAAAGTCGCCATCATAATCGATTACGAGAAAAAATCCTTATTCAACGAAGATGAATTCAAGCTGCAGCTGCAGGATTATTTTTTGACGGAGATCCAATTCTATCTTCTCGCAAAAGATATAGATGCTAAATGTAAGCAGGATAATATGAAGATATTATATTTCTACGACGAAAATCGTGATGAGACACAGGGGGATATTCTTATCTATCTCAAGAAAAAATTTGACAACAAGGTGCTCATCTTCTCCTTAGATTCCGGTTTTACAGAAGAACCAATGATCAAGACTCTTCTCACTAACTACAACATCACTCAATTTCCTGCCCTGGTCATAGAAGAGAAAGTGTTTGAAGGACACCAAACTGCTGACCAGCTAATGGAATACCTCTGCACGGAATTTATGAAGATGGACAGCCAGGTCCCTCAAGAATGCTTAGCATATGAAGAAGAGAAAATAAATCTGGCTAAAGACCCTTTCCTTCTCAGCGAACCGTAAAACCTTTGGCTTTTAAGATCCTTGTGACCGACGCATCGATCTGCGCTTCAGGGATATCTCCGCGTTCAACAGCTGCTTTAACTAACTGGATCATGCGGTAGATCTCATTAGGATCATTATCAAAATTAAGCACCACATCATTGCCTGCTTTGAATACGGCGACGTACATCTCATCTATAGAATTATAAAATTTCTTCAATCCCAGCATATGTATCTCATCTGAGATAATCAATCCGTCAAAATTCTGGCGCAGTTCGTCAAGCACTTTCTTTGAGACTACTGAAGGCTCCCCTTGGGAATCGATCTGCCCGGTAGTGATGACATGGCTCACCATGATTGCCTTTACTTCACCTTTCTCTACTAAATATCCATATGGATACACATCTTTTTTACCTATCTCAGCCGCCACTACATATTTATGCGGGTCTTTGACGATGAGAGTTTTTCCCGGATAATGTTTGGCTGTTGCCAGCACTTGCTGTGTCTGCAGCCCGGTAAGATATGCTTCTGCAAGTTCTGAAATCTTTGTTTCATTGCCAGGGAAAGATCGGCATTTCCAAATATCATCTTTTAGGTCTACTACCGGAGCAAAATTTAAGTTAAACCCTAGCCTGTGCAAAAACTGTCCTTCCTCGACACCTTTATTGAAAGATTTTTCTACTGTATCTATTTCTGATGCTGGCGTAAACTGCCGGATGAATCCGAAAGGACTTACACAGCCTTCCAAATCAGCGGTCACAAAAAAAGGGATCGGCATCTGGTACTGAAAATCGATGATGGTATTGTTGAATATGTTTTCTGTTTGCCGCGCAAATAGATGTATCCCGCCAAGCTGCATATTCCTCCAAGGCCAGTAATTCTCATTCGCGCCTACCACCACTACCATCTGCGCAATCTTTTGTTCCAGAGCCATTTGATCTAGATCGACCACTTTGTTTTTTACATCGACCGGCTTCTGCTGCGGGATCAACAATCCCTTAGTCTTCATTATGTTTAAAACTGACAACAATAAAACCAGGACTACTAATGCAAAGAACACTTTTCTCTGGACATCCACTCTTTTTTTCTTTTTCAAGATAATCTTCTACCAATAATACTTCTACCAATACGGCTGCTGTTTGCAATAATTATACGCTTTGTTATTCAAGCGCATCTGCAATCCCTCTCCGGTGCCGCAGAGCCAATCTAAATTATCCTTGCTTTCCGCTTTACATTCAAATTGCTGTTTTGCTTGCAGGCAGCATCGGTCTAGGTCATTCAGCGGGGTCATTTCTCCTTCCCACTCCAACATGCAGACCGGCTCTTCTTTGTCTAATGCATACTGTGCCTGGCCTAAAGTAGGAATTTTTACACCTAATAACATCAATAGTAAAAGTGCAGAAAGTAACCCCAGGGAAACATTGATGATGAACTGCGCACGCTCTGAAACCATGCTTTGATTAAAGCAAAAAGGTATATAAATGTATTCTGAATTTTTTGAGTAGAAAAACTACACTGGGAGAGAGATATTTCATTTTCATAACCTTTTTATAAGTGCATTCCCTGTTTTAAACAATGAATCACCTAATTGGGATAACTGGAAATATCTGTTCTGGAAAGTCGACTGTTGCGAGTGTATTAAAAAGACTCAATGCCGTTGTTGTATCTCACGATACATTCCTTTACGATGCTTATACTAATCCGGGATGTAAAGCAGAAATAGCCAACTGTTTAGGAGATGCTGTTTTTGTTGATGGCTCAGTAGATCGTACCTGTCTCAAGAGCTATCTGAAAGAACATCCAGAAGATTGCAAAAAATTATGGGGCATTACGGATAAATACACTGATCCGGTGGTTGAGAAATTCCTTCAGGGAAACGCAGATTTAGTATTTTTTGAATGCGCTCCTCTTTATGAGAAATCATGGGACAAGTTTTGTAGAAAAGTTATTTTTTGCTATACCTCAGATGATTTACGGATTCGCAGGCTGATGGAAAGAGCAAGAAAGCGGGACGGATTTGATCTCTCCGAACAGGAAGCTATAGCAGTCATTAAACAGCAGACTATGTCTCAAGAAGAAAAAATGAAACGTGCAGATTATACGGTCCATAATGATGGTGATTTTGAATCATTAGAAAGACAGACCATTGCTCTCTACAACCAAATAAATCAGAAAAAATGAATTCAGTAGGAAGATATCTTGTACAAAATGGCGCATTAAAGAAGATACTCTCTTCATCAGACCCGATAAAGAAGATTGCGCAGAAATTTGTATTAGGAAAGAACCTTGAAGAGATTCTTCCTGCAGTCGAAGGATGGAAGAAGGATGGATTTGGGGTAATTCTTTATCCCATTGAAGCTGATTCAGGAGATTACCTTAAAGCTTTGAAATTTTTATCTGAAAAAGAAATAACAGGGAGCATCTCTCTACGGACACCGCTGGAAGACATAGATTCAGTTACAGAAGAAGCAATACATCAGAAAGTAAGAATAGAGATTGATATGCGTTCTCCGAAAACAGTTGACCAGACGCTTCAACTGTACAGCGAAATCAAAAGAAAACACACAGATTCCATTATTTGTTTGCAAGCCAATCTTTATCGCACTGCTGCAGATATAGAAGATCTCACGGCTGTAGTTCCGATTGTACGCCTGGTTAAAGGAGCATTTAATGGTGCGGGAACATACCAAACCAAGAAAGATGCTGATGTAAATTTTATCAAACTTGCAAAAAGGTTAATGGACAAAGGCATAAAAACATATATAGCTACTCATGACCAAAAACTTATTAATGAGTTCATTAAATATACAGAAAAGAGAGGAATTGAAAGAGAGCTATTTGGTTTCCAGATGCTCTATGGAGTAAGAACCAAACTTCAAGAAGAATTACTTGAAAATGGCCATGAGGTCTGGAAATATGTTGCCTACGGAGAAGATTGGGTGCCTTACTGCGTAAATAGGATATTTGAGCGAAAAGAAAACATAACATTTGCTCTAAATGCAATATTGAGAGGATAATTAAAAAAAATGTTGCCAAAAATCTTGGAATATAATGTAGGATTGACCGCCAAATCAATAATTGAATTCACGCAGAAAGTTTTAGAAAAAGATGGACTCTCACGTTTAGTCATCGGACTTTCAACCGGTCTTGATTCAACAACTGCGGGCTATTTAGCTAGTAGAAGTATTGGCGGCGATAATGTAATAGGGGTTCATTTACCACATAATGAACAAGAACGTAGCAGTAAAGAATTTTATCGCATCTGTGATCTTTTGGAACTTCCACAGAGAAATAGGCACGTAGTGGATATTAGACCTATGTTAGAGACTTATCCGGAAAAGGGTAATACTCTCCAAATGACTAATTTACTTACAAGAATACAAAGAAGCATACTTTTTGATTATTCACATAAAAATGGAGCGCCATTGTATGGGACATTAAATCGCACAGAATACGAACTAGGAGAATTCCCCATCTTTGGATTAGATGCAAGCTTTCAACCAATACGGGGAATTTTCAAAACACAATTAAAAGAACTTGCAGCATTCTTAGATGCACCGAAAGACATTCAAGAGAGAGTGCCGAAAATTGATTCCTGGCAGGGAAAAGATTTCGAGATTATGCGCACCGAGTTGGTCCGAATTGGAATAAGTAATGTAGACCAAATTCTTGCCTATCATTTTAACGGTTTCACACCAGCAGAATTAGTCAAAGAAGGCTTTAAAGAGAAAGACGTACATTTTGTCTTAGAATTTAGAAGAAAAAATTTGTTTAAGCAGAGCTTACCATATGTTCCTGAGCTAATGACATAAGCAAAACCAACGAAGTTTTTATTAACTATTAATTCTTCTCAAAACACATGAACAAAACCATACAAAAACAATTACATACCTTCTTTAGGGATGTCACCGCCATGGGCGGATTTGCCGCCTCACTATTACTTACACTATTATTTATCTCCTCGCCGCTATTGGTGCCGCTCATCGCCGGTTCAATACTTACTGCGGCTATTGTAATCGTAATCCGCTTGTTTTATTTCAAGCCCAGACCAAAGAAAAAAGACTATTCCGGCCTTCTTGAAAAGATCGATGCTTCTTCTTTCCCCAGCTTGCATAGCGCAAGGATCGTATTCCTAGCCCTGATTTTCAGCGTCCATTTTGCTGATATATATCTAACTATCCTCTGCACTATTGTTGCTGCTTTAGTTTCCTATTCACGGATCTATCTTAGGAAACATTACTTGATCGATGTTGTCGGAGGGATTGTTGTCGGAGCCGTGGCCTATTTTACAGTCATCAAATTATTCTGATCATCACAACCCAAAAAAATTATGACCAATACAAATTTCATCATCAGGGAGGCACCTGGCTGCGGCAAGGGCGTGTTCAGTACTAAATCCCATAGAAAGGAGGAGATTCTCTTTGTTTTCGCAGAAAAAGTAGTTCCCTGGACTAAAGCCAACCATCGCAGCGTCCAATTAGGAAAAAACAGATGGCTCACACCGGGCAAACAGGATATGGGATACTATGTCAATCATTCTTGCGACCCAAATGCCAGATTTAAGAAACCGCATTTCATCGCTGCATTACGTTCAATAAAGGCTGGCGAAGAAATAACGCTTGATTACAGCACTCTGGTCGATATTCCTAAATGGGACATGGAATGTGCTTGCGGAGAGAAGAATTGCAGAAAGATCATAAAGAGTTATTCAAAATCTCCGAAAGAGACCCAAAAAAAGTATGAGAATATGTTGTCATTTATAGCAAATAACTTTAATTTTCGGTACTCCGAAAAGCAAATCTAAAGTTATTTGCTTATTAGAAAATAACATTTCAGGATTAAATTTTAAAGGATATCAATGTTATTTTCTATAAATAGAGGTTTTATTAAAATAAAGATGATCAGACTTTCTTCCTAACTTTGATAAAATCCCCTAAGGTAAACCCATCCTTGCGAACATTCTTATCATTCTCAAACATTTGCTCGACATCTTCCGTCACCAAAGAAACGCCTAACATTTTCTCTAATCGCCGCGCCACTTCTACTGAAGGCGGCATCCGTCCCTGCTCCCATTTTGCTACAATACTCTCCTTTTCTTGCAGCAACCTGGCAAAATCTTCCTGGCTCAATCCTTGCTTCTCACGAGCCTGCCTCAATACAGAAGCGTAACTGGAAATCACTCTAAACGGCTGCTCCTTGTGCATTTTCTGTTGAGGGACGCGCATGGTTTCAGCTTTTCTACGGACTGTGCCGAAGCGCGCGCAGTTCTGGCAGACATTCATCTCTACCCTTTCTACTTCAGCAGTGACTAAAGCAACTTGCCGTCCGCACATGTCACAGGAGGTCATGCTCTCACGGAGATAGATATTGACTTTTAAAGTTTTCTAAAATCACGTCAAATATTCTAGAAACCCAGGAAATTTCTGATTTACTTTTTTTTCTCGAGAAGAGAGTATACCATTTTATACTCCTCGTAATCCAACTAGATCAAGCTTTCTATAGGTGGTCTGCAGTACTGGGAATTCACGCATAACATACTGCATGGCTTGCCGGAGCAATTGCTTATTGTCATACACTTTCAGTTCTAATACATAAAAAGGATTTGCCTGTTGAACCTCATCTGCGGAAACTAACAATGAAGAAGGGTTGGAAGCAACTGTTCTTTTAAAATGCACATCAACATGGCTCTCTTCCTCTTTCTGCGCGCACTTCAACATCTTTCTTACTTGCGGATAATTTATCTCTTCAGTGCTTCCTGGCATCTCTTGGTCCAACAAAAAATAAATTTTGTCCTTCTGTTGGGGAAAATAACGAAATTGTTCCGGCCTTTCACCGCTAATCTCTGATGCCCTGGTATAAACTATTTGCGCGCTTTTTACTTCCTTCTCTTCATCTTCTATAATTCTCCTGCGCAAACGAAGCAGGGGAATGCGATTATTATAATGGGGGAGAACATTCTCGATATAACGGTCGTGATAATGCCCTCGCTTAACTTTGGGAAGATTAAATTTTTGCACAAAACTTGCAATCACTTCTTCCGGTTTTTTCTCAGCATCAATCAAAAATCTGGATTCGAGATACGATTCAACACCAAAACCAGCATTCTTTAAAGTACGTTTGTATCTCTTGTACCTTAATTCATTAACTCCTATTTCTAAACCAGCAACTGCAAATACCGCAGTCACAAAACTAGTAGTAGCAATAATCCAGGCAGGTGTTTCGGGATAGGTATGCAGGCCAGCATACATTAAGCCCATATACACGGGATCATGAACAACAATATCTTGTAAAAGACTTTTACTTCCTCCCTTCACCGCTTGAGCAAAATAAGTTGATAGAGAATCACGTTCTTCTGCAGTTGCGCCCTTATAAGCATCTAATGCTTCTTTGAAATGTCCTGGAAAAAAACCTGCTTTCTCAACTAATGGACCTGCAACGATCAATGCCAATTCTTTTGTTCTAGAACTTAAAGTATTGGTAAAAGGAGTGGAAAAAAAATGTTCCAAACCGGCTGTTCCAGCGACATTAACAAGCATAGCGATAGCCTCATCTCGACCAAATTTTTTGAAAACATCCCAGAAAGGACTGCTTGGCAGCTTAATAGGCTGATCAACAAATTTCTTATCAAATTTTGTTACTTTCTCTTCTAAGGAGCCATTTACCATGAGGGAACGGATAGTGAGCGATTTAAAAATGTTGCCACAACATTTCTGCAACCAAAAACTCTCCCAAATAACCCCGCCGAAGACGAATATTTTTAATCATGTCTTAGGATTCCATAACCTATTTAAAATAGATTTGAGGCAAAATAGCCTATGGCCAGAGTAAAAATCCGCGAATTTGATGCTAAGAGGCTGCTTCTGGGAGATCTTAAGCAGGAATATAAGGGAATTTTGATAGATTCTTCTACCAATCTAGAAGCACTTCCCCAGCAGTATACCTGGCTTACAAAAGAAAAATTGGCCATTAAACCTGACCAGCTCTTTGGAAAAAGAGGAAAATTAGGTTTGGTCCTGCTGGACGCAGATTTTAATCAGGTAAAAGAATATCTAAAAGAACATCTGGACAAAGAGATAACTATCGGAAAAGTTACTGACAAACTTACTCATTTTTTGATCGAGCCCTATGTAAAGCACCAGAAGGAATATTATCTTTCCATCACTTCAGAACGGGATTTTGATAATATCTTTTTTTCAGCTGTTGGCGGGATGAATGTAGAGGAAAACTGGAAATATGTGGTAACATATGCAGTCCCAACTCTTAATGATTGTGATGAATTTGGCGTAAGAGGAATTTTTTCTATGCTTGAAGAAATTCATAACATAAAAATTCCTGAAGAAGACAGAGAGATTATAACTGCTTTTATTAAAAGAATACATACTGTTTTTCGAAAGAATCATTTTTCCTATCTTGAATTCAATCCTTTCGTCATCAACCAAAATGGTAACATGGTCCTCATCGACACGGTCGCCCAGGTAGACAGCTGCGGCATAACCTTGCCTTTCCCAAAACCTTTTGGCAGGAAATCATATCCTGAAGAAGAATACATCGCATCCCTGGACAAAGAAAGCGGTGCCTCATTGAAATTGACTATTCTCAATCCTCAAGGAAGGATCTGGAACATCCTTTCAGGAGGAGGAGCCAGCATCATTTATCTTGATACTATCGCTGATCTGGGAAAACAAGAAGAGATCGCAAATTATGGAGAATACTCCGGAAATCCTACTGCTGAAGAGACATATCAATATACCAAAACGATCCTAAGTCTCATGACCAAAGAAAGTCATCCCGCAGGGAAAGTGCTTATTATAGGGGGAGCGATTGCTAATTTTACTGATGTTGAAAAAACATTTATCGGGATCATCATGGCTTTACAAGAATATAAAACTAAATTACAAGAGGGAAAAATATCTATTTTTGTAAGAAGAGGCGGACCAAATTATGAAAAAGGATTGAAGCTGATGAGACAAACAGGTAAAGATCTGGAAATACCTATGATTGTACATGGCCCGGAAACCACGCTGGCCGGCATAGTTAAAAAGGCAGTAGAGGTGTTACAATGAGATTCACCAAAGAAACAACAGCTATTTTTTACAACCTAAAGGCATTACCGATACAGCAAATGTTAGACTTCGACTTTCTCTGTCAAAGAACTCCAAGTGTAGCAGCTATCATCCATCCCAGCAGGAAAGGATTTCATAAAGCTTTTTTTGGACAAAAAGAGATTTTAATTCCTATCTATGATACGATTGATGAAGCTATTGAAAAAAATAAAGAAGCAGAAGTATTGATCAATTTTGCTTCTCACCGATCAGCTTATGTTTCTTCTAAAGAAGCATTGCGATATGATTCGGTCAAGTGCCTGGTTATTGTCGCAGAAGGTATCCCTGAAGGAGAAAATAAGCAGCTTATCGCTTTGGCCAAAGAAAAAAATAAACTCATAATTGGCCCATCCACCGTCGGCGGAATCGCTGCCGGATTGTTCAGGATCGCCGGATACGCCGGCGGAAAGATGGAAAATGTCATCCGCGCAAAACTTTATCGTCCTGGAAGTGTGGGCTTAGTCTCAAAATCTGGAGGCATGATGAATGAACTGTTCAATATCATCGCCAGAACTACTGACGGAGTTAAGGAAGGGATAGCTATCGGCGGAGATTTATTTCCAGGATCTACTTTGCTGGACCATCTCTTACGTTTTGATTCCGACCCAGAAATTAATTTGCTGGTTGCCCTCGGAGAATTGGGCGGGACACAGGAATATGATATAATAAGAGCAAAACAGGAAGGACAGTTAACAAAACCATTGATAATGTTCGTCCCTGGAACCTGCGCCGACATATTTCCCTGGGAAGTACAGTTCGGCCACGCTGGAGCAAAGGCAGGAAAGGAAGAAGAAAGTGCCGCCGCAAAAAATAAAGCATTAAAAGAAGCAGGCATTATTGTTCCAGGATCTTTTGAGAAACTGGAAGAGACTATCAAAGAAACTTTTGACAGTTTACAATTACCTAAAACCCAAGAATTTTCACCTAGAAATGTCCCTCTCGATTATCAAGAAGCCATTAAGGAAGGAATTATCCGCAAACCCACCAACATAACTTCCACCATCTCTTCTGATCTGGGAGAAGAACCAACCTATGGAACCGTGCCCATAAGTAAAATTGTTGAAGAGAATTATTCTATCGGAGATCTCCTGGCCTTGCTCTGGTTCAAGAAAAAACTTCCGGCTTACTTCATCAAATTCCTGGAAAAATGCATCCTTATCACTGCAGATCACGGCCCGGCAGTTTCAGGAGCGCACAATGCCATCGTCGCTGCCAGAGCGGGAAAAGATGTTATCTCCTCATTATGCGGCGGACTCTTGACCATCGGTCCGCGGTTCGGCGGCGCAATAGATGATGCCTGCCGATATTTCAAGGAAGCAATAGCTAAAGACAAAACACCTGAAAATTTTGTAGAAGAGATGAAACAGAAAGGCATGCTTATCCCCGGAATAGGGCATAGAGTGAAATCCATCCGCAATCCCGATCTGAGAGTAGAAATGCTGAAAGAATTTGCCCGAAAGGATTTCCCTTCCGCCAGGCATCTTGACTACGCCATCAAAGTAGAAAAAATAACTTCTCGGAAAGCAGAAAATCTAATCCTCAACGTCGACGGCTGCATGGCTGCCTTGTTCCTCGATGCTCTTGAATCTTCACAAGCATTCAGCGAGGAAGAGATCAGGGAAATTATCGAAATAGGCTATATGAACGGCTTGTTCGCCCTTTCCAGAAGCATCGGCATCATCGGACATATCTTGGATCAGAAAAGACTGAAAGAAGGGCTGTATCGTCATCCGACTGAAGATATATTATATTTGAACTAAGATCAGACCAGAAAGAATGTTTGATCAGATACCAAAAAATAATAAATAAGTTGAATACAATAAATTTTATAAACCAACCCCTGTTCCTGAATCATAAGGTGGTTTATTCGTGACAGAACAGCAAAAACCAGAACATACCAATCATACCGATAAATCAGATGAGGAAGTGATAGATTTTTCTAAGCTAAAGCAAAAGATTACTGGGCTTTTTGCGGGTAAATCTAAATCCGCTGAAGCAAAACACCATGCTCAGCCTGTAAGCCATTCCAAACCAGAATCTGGCGATTCTCTTTCCATAGATTTCAAGCAAGTAAAAAGCATGGCCAATAAACATGCCAGATGGCTTATCCCTTTAGCTTGCATACTTTTTGCAGTAATAGTTTCCGTCTATCTGCGGACCATGCCTCAGCGCATGCCTCTGGCTGACGGATGGGCTGATGATACTGTCAATAATTATTATCAAGGATTGATCAAAGATCAGATAGGCCAGCAGTATCCGTACTTGCCGGAACAGAACAAACAATCCATGGTTGATAAAGAATGGCAGAATTTTCAGAAACAAAATAAGGAAAATCTCGCTGCACAGGCCAAAACTCTTTCTCAGCAATATAAAGATCAATTTCGGGACAAAGAAGGCACTTTATACTTATTAGGCATAGATCCTTATTTTTATTTCCAACAAAGCAGATACGTGCTTGAGAACGGCTTTCCTGGAACCAGGATAGACGAAGCAGGAACAATGTGGGATGATTACAGACTGGCCCCTCTGGGGAGAGAAAGTTACTGGAATTTCCACCATTGGTTCGGAGCGGCATGGCATAGGTTCTTGAACTTATTTGGTGATTTCCCGCTTATGTATACGTTCTTCTTTATAGGCACGATATTTTCTGCGTTGACGGTAATACCTGGATTTTTTATCGGAAGAAAATTGACAAATAACAATGCAGGAGGATTTTTCACTGCATTTCTGCTGGCCGTTGCTTCCTTTTTCGTCGCTAGAACAACGGGGGAAAGTTCTGATACTGATGTATATACTGTCTTCTTTCCCGTGCTTATCACCTGGTTATTTTTAGAAGTGCTTGATGCTAAAGAATTAAAATGGAAGTTATGCTGGATAGGCATAGCCGGTTTCGCTACCGGCGTGTTTGCGTTCGCTTGGACCGGCTGGTGGTATATCGCCTTATTTTTACTGGCAACCATAATTTTCCAGATAGGATACTCGCTTATCAGCCAATGGAAAAACGCAAAGAGCGTATTAAAATCAAAAGAAGTAAAAGAATCTGGCATTGTCTTCGGAGCATACGTCTTGCTTGTCGCTTTATTTGTGATTATCTTTACCGGCGTAACTGATTTCATGAGACTTTTATCAGGACCATTTAAATTTATCAATCTTAAAGCAGTAGCCGTAAATTCCTTTTGGCCGAACATTAAAACTACCGTTGCCGAGCTCAATGTTGTATCTTTGCAGAATGTTATCAATACTCTTGGCGGAAAATTATTGTTTATACTTGCTATTGTCGGCATAATGATTCTGCTGCTGAGAAAGAACGCTGACGGAAAAAGAGAGCCACATCTTGGATTTTTCTTGGCTATCTGGCTGGCCGCATCTTTGTTTGCGACCACTAAAGGAGTTAGATTCATACTGCAGGCCACGCCCATCTTTGCTATCGCATTAGGCACGTGCCTGGGATTATTCTGGTACTATGCTTCAAGATGGACCTCCAAAGAACTTAAACTTAACCAGAATATGACCAAAGTCATCGTATTCCTATTACTTTCATTGTTGCTCATAAGCCCTGCCAAGGCAGGATACGATCAAGCTAAGAATTCTATCCCCAGCATGAATGACGGCTGGTACGACGCACTCATTAAGATAAACGAGCAGACGCCGGAAAATATTATCATAACTTCCTGGTGGGATTTTGGACACTGGTTCAAAGCGGTCGCTGAACGGCCAGTCACATTTGATGGAGGAACACAGACCTCCTGGGGAGCCCATTGGGTAGGAAAATCTCTCTTGACCAACGACGAAAAATCGACCGTCGGCATAGTACGTATGTTAAACTGCGGGCAAAATAATGCGTTCAGTGAGCTGGACAAAGTCTTAAATGACACCCCTAAATCTATCAAGCTTTTGAATGAAATTTTGATATTAGACAAAAATAACGCAGTAGAAAAGTTAAAAATGGCTGAATTGACAGAACAGCAGGCAGAGGCAGTGGTAAAATATACTCATTGCGAAAATCCTCCTGAAGATTATTATATCACTTCAGAAGACATGATCGGAAAAGCCGGCGTCTGGGGACATTTTGGCAGCTGGGATTTCACTCGCGCGGTGATGTACAAAAAAGTCAAGAATCTGGAAAAGAAAGATGCATCATCTATCATGACTAGTGAGTTTGGATTAACTGAAGATCAGGCTGATCAGTACTATGCTGAAATAGCATCTACGGAAGCTGACCGCTGGATTTCACCCTGGCCGGGATATATAGGTGGACCGCAGCCATGCGAAAAAGTTTCAGAAGCTGCCCTTCGTTGTGTCGGTTCGGTGCAAGGCGGTAATTTTGTCATAACCATCGACCTGAACGATTACACAGCCAAATTTGAAAGCCAGGACCAAAACGAAATATATCCTAATTCAATGGTCTACCCTACGCAGGATAAGGTAGTGGAAAAAAAGTTTAAAGATTTAGGTAAAACTTCCGGATTCTCTATAGTGCTAATTCCAAATGGGAAAAATTATGTGATGCTTCCTACAGACCCTTTGCAGGCTAACAGCATGTTCACCAAGCTTTATTTCTTGAATGGACACGGCCAAACCTGTTTCAGCAAATTTGATGAGTCCAAGAACATCAATGGCGGGAAGATCGTAACCTGGAAAGTAGATTATAATTGTAAGCAGAAAAATAATGTTTTCTTTGCAGAAGATGAATAAAAATACCGGCCCAAAAGGAGCAGATTATTAGGGAATAAATAAAATATAAACTATACTCTTCTTCTTTCATAATTTTTATAAGGGCATCCTGCGCAGATAGAACATGGTTGACGAGGTTATTGAGGTAGTCATTATTCCCGCATATAACGAAGGCAAAACTATCTTTGAAGTCATAAACAAGACACAAAAATTCGCTAAAAATATCATCGTGGTTGATGACGGATCGCAGGACGATACTGCAGCAGAAGCGGCAAGATCTGGTGCAATGGTGTTGCGGCATAAAGTAAATCTGGGGAAAGGAGCGGCCTTAAAGACCGGCTGCGATTACGCCTTGCAGCAGGGAGTCAAAAAGATCGTAACCCTGGATGCTGACGGCCAGCACGATCCAAAGGAGATACCCTCATTCCTATCTGCCCTGGAACAGCATGATGCTGCTTTTGGCAGCAGGAAAACTCCCGCATCCATGCCTTTTATTTTCAAGTTAGGGAACAAGGTTATCACCAAGACCATGCAACTCTTGTATGGAGTGAAAGTAGAAGACAGCCAATGCGGATACCGCAGCTTCAGGACGGAGATATATCCGCAGATCCGCTGGGAAGCAAATGATTATTATGTAGAAACAGAGATGGCTATCATGGTCGGCAAAAAAAAGATAAAACATATCACTGTCCCTATTGAAACAATTTATGCAGACCGGTACAAAGGGACAACTGTTTTAGATGGAGTAACTATCGTACTAAAAATGATCGGGTGGAAAATATGGCGCTAAGCACAACATTTTGGATTCAGTTATTAGGCATAATCTTCGGCATGTCTATGATGTATTTTACTTTCGTCAAATATAAAAGAAAAGAATTGAGCAAAAAGGAAGTAGTGATATGGTTTGCCGGGTGGGTGCTTATGGTGATGGTCGCCATAAAACCTTCTTCGCTTGATTTCATCAGCGGTCGTCTCAATTTCTATCGGCGCCTGGACTTCTTCGTAGTATTGGGATTCTTCATGCTTCTGGGCTTAGGATTTTTCAACTACAGTACAGTCAAAAAGCTGGAGAGGAAATTAGAGAAGTACGTAAGAAAAGAAGCTATTGAAGAAGCTGAAAAAAATAAAACTTAGAACCACTTATAACCAATAGGCCAAATATGAAAATTCTTATCGTCTGTGAAAATTATTATCCTCATTACGGCGGCGCAGAGGTGCTGTTCAAGAATTTAGCTGAAGGTTTTGTTAAAGAAGGGCATCGCGTAGCCATAGTTACAACCTTACTGCCCAAAACAAAAAGATTTGAAGAGATCAACGGCGTGAAGGTGCATCGCGTTTCCTGCTTCAATAGCCGTTATCTGTTTTCATTCCTTTCCATCCCGAAAGTTCTTCAGCTGGCCAAGAAAGCAGATGTGATCCAGACTACTACATTCAACGGGGCGCCTCCGGCATGGTTAGGTGCCAGATTATCCAAGAAACCGGTCTTCTTGACAGTACATGAGATATGGCTTGGAAAATGGAAAGAAGTTACTGGTTTCTCTGGACTAAAAGCAGCCATGCATGACTTATTGGAAAGGATGATCTATCTGCTGTCTTTTGACAGATATATCTGCGTTTCCAACGCTACAAAAAATGATCTGCTGCATAATGACATCGGAAAAGATAAAGCGATCACCGTCTACAACGGGTTTGATTATAATTTTTGGAACCCCAGCCATTTCAGCAAAGCTGAAGCGCAAAAATTGCGTAAAGAACTTGGTATCGATAAAAAATTTGTCTGTTTTTCATGGGGAAGGCCTGGCCCGTCTAAAGGGTTTGAACAATTGATTGAAGCGGCTCCTTATATCAAAGAAAAAATTCCGAATGCCAGTATCCTTCTTATGCTCGGCACCAAAGAGAAATACAAAAAAAATTATCGGAAACTTAGAGATTTGGTGCATAAGCATGATGATATTGTAAAAATTGTACCATCACTTCCGTACTCGCAGCTTGGGACCATGATCAAAGCTGCCGACTGTGTGATCGTACCTTCGCTGGCAGAAGGATTTGGGTACAATGCTTTAGAAGCAGGTTCGTTAGGCAAGCCAGTCATCGTCAGCGATGCCGGTTCCCTGCCGGAGGTAGTATCAGCAAAATACCAGATTTTCAAGAGCAAAGACCTTCTTGACCTTGCAGAAAAAGTAGATATGATCGCAAAGAGGAAGTTTAGCTATAAGCCTTCGCAAAAATTTACTTGGCATACTGCCATCAACAAATACTTAGAAATTTACAGGACCAAGATCAAAGAGTAACAACTTTTATAAATCAATATTTGGCATTCTTACCTATGAAATCAGCTATTATCTCCTTCATCGGCACAGACGGTGCTGGAAAAAGCACGGTTATCACTGAGCTCAAAAGAAGATTAGAAAAAGAACATCACCTTAACATAAAAACAGTATATTTCGGCTGGAAACCATTTCTGCCCACCACTAAACTGCTTTCTTTCATCCTCAAAAAGAGAAATTATCAGATTGCTGATAAGATGAATAGTGAAGATAGTTATAAAAATAAGTCTAAAGGACATAAATTCAGCCTTTTCCAGGAAATAATGTTAATGTACTATTACGTTGAGTACCTCAGCCGATACCTTTTCCAATTAAAACTGCCATTTTTATTTAAGAACCAAAAAATCACTTTAGCAGACCGCTATTTTTACGACATGTACGCACATTATCGCTATGCGGAGCAAAGTTTTATTTTTCCTGCCCTGTTAAAAATAATGCCTAGACCGGATGTAACTTTCTTGTTAGATGTAGACATCCAAACCGCAAAACTACGGAAGCCAGAGATGGATCTTGATTTATTGCAGGAACATTATCGGCGGTATCAGCAGCTTTCAAAAATTATTGGCTTAAAAATAGTAAAGACTGATCAGGAGCTTGAGCGCTCAGTTGATGAAATCCTTGGTCTAATAAAAGAAAAAATAACCCAAACCGCTTAATATGAAAATAATATATTATGTGCATGATCTGCATTTTCCGCTCCGAGAAGGAATTCGGAAACAAGCCTGGTGGTTAGCTCAAGCCATGCTAAAGGAAGGCCATCAAGTAGAGATCATCTCGACTGCACCTGTCAATAAAAAGATAATCAGAGAAGGAATTCCTATCACTTACACTAAGCCCTGGAGAATAAGATCTGCCAGAAAGATGCGTGCTGATGTTGTTCATTACCTCATCCATCCTACGCCGATGATCATCCCTTTTCTGCTCTTTTCAAAAGCTAAGGCACAATACTTGACTATTCATGATGGAGCGCTCAACCTATTTTGGAAAAGGATCTGGTGGCCGTTTCTGAAACCCATCATAAATAAGAAAATCAACAAAATAACTATACAAACCGATTATCAACAGATATTACTAAAAAAAGCATCACTGCATGTTCCAAGCGTAAAAATAGCCCCATTAATCCCAAACCAAAAAAAAGTAAAAAACAAGAGAAACAAAGTACCAACCCTGCTCTTCATGAGTCATTTACATCCGTCTAAAGGGATTTATGAAGTCTTAAAGGCGTTCCAATCGGTTCGCAAAGAGGTGCCAAATCTTCGATTAGTCATAGCCGACAGCGGAATCACTAAAAATAGACCCGTTTATCAATACCTCAAAAAAGTAAACCCTGGCAACATCATCCTAAAAAAGGTGGTCGTTCCTGAGGAAGAGTTGTCAAAAGCATGGATTTATCTTTATCCTCTTAATAGTGCCAGAGAAACATTTTCCGTCCCTCTTTCTTTGATAGAGGCGATACATACCAAAACACCTTATATTTCAACTAATGTAGGAGGTATCCCTGAATATTTTGATGCTCAAGCCCTAGTCCCCCCACAAAAACCAGGACTTCTGGCAGAAAAAATCCTTCATCTGCTACAAAAACCAACAGTTTGCCCTCTCAAAAAACAGATCAATAATGGGGAAGTGTTGGCTAGGCATCTGCAGTTATATTCCTTTGATTGATAAATTTTAAATAGCCGATTTCAATCATTTTTAATATGCAGGTGGTTATTTTATGCGGTGGTAAAGGTACACGGATGGGCTCTCTTACGGCAGAAACTCCCAAGCCATTGCTTAAGATCGGAGATAAAGCCGTGCTCTGGCATCTTATGAAACGCTTTTCCGCTTTCGGGTATAATGAGTTTATTCTCTGTCTCGGCTACCTTGGTGAACAGATCAAAGACTACTTTTCTCAGAAAGAAAATCAGGAAGATAAATGGAAAATTCATTTTGTGGATACTGGCTTAGAATCAACTAAATCTGAAAGGATTAGTAAAGTACAACCACTGATCGATGGAGACCATTTCCTGCTTAGTTATGGCGATGATCTCTCTGCAGTTGATGTTCCTGCTCTAGTAAATTTTCACCTTCGCAACAACAAAACAGTCACACTTACCTCTGTGCCCCTGCATTCCCAATTTGGGGTGTTAGAATTAAACGAGTATCAGCATGTCAAGAAATTTCGGGAAAAACCTAGACTGGCTGAATACTGGATCAATGGCGGGTTTTACGTCTGCAACAAGCAAGTGCTGCAGCATCTTCATATAGGAGAATTTGAAGATAAAGTACTGCCAGAATTGGCTGAACAGGGAGAGGTCATCGCCTTCAAATTTGAGGGATTTTGGAAATCCATGAATACCAATAAAGATGTGCTTGAATTCAAGCAACTGCTAGAATCCGGGGCTATGCCTTGGAAGAATTGGTGAACAATTGATTAAAATTTCTTAATATATTTTTTAATTGATGTTCTAATATTTCTTAAAGTGTTCCTTATACCATTCAACTGTCTCTTTCATCCCATCATCTAAAGAATACTGTGGCGCCCAGCCCAAAACTGCTTTCGCTTTGCCGTTGGCGAGAAATTGCCTATCAATTTCATTTTTAGCCTGCCCCAATATTTTAGGTTGGATATCAACACCATACGTTTTAGCGATCACATTGACTAACTGCAGTACGCTGACTGGTTTTCCCGAAGAGAAATTAAATGCCTGGCCGCGCACTTCCGGCTTATTCATATTTTCTGCTAATATGATATAACCGGCAACCGCATCCTTGATATAAAGATAATCGCGCTCTGGAGTCCCATCGCTCCTGATCAACAATTCCTGTCCCTGCACTAAACACCTAATCGCATCAGGAACGATCCTGCTTAGGTTTAAATCTCCGCCACCATAAACATTCGCTTTTCTGGTTACTGCTACCGGCATATTGTAGGCTACTGCGTAACAGCGCGCCAGTACATCTGCGCAAACCTTAGATGCGTCATACGGATATAATCCTTTCAATTCGCTTTCTTCTGTATACGGAAGCTGCTCATGAACACCGTAAGCCTTATCCGTCGAAGCTACGATGATTCCCTGAAAATGAGGATTGTTAACTTCCCGGATTGCCTCCAGTAGTGTCCAAGTTCCTTTGATGTTAGTCTCAAATGTGGACAGAGGAGAACGATTAGCGATACCCACTATCGCCTGGGCCGCCAAGTGAAAGCAAAAAGAGATAGAATGCTCATTCAGAATCCTTTTGATCAAATGATAATCAGCAACATCGCCTTTGATAGTAATCACTTTTTCTCGCAAATCATGTAAGTCTAAAGCAGAATACTTTTTCTCATCTCGCACTAGAACGACAACCTGAGCTCCTTTATCGGCCAGAGTTTTGGCCAGCCAGCCGCCCACGAAACCGGCCGCTCCAGTTACCAATACTTTCTGATCTCTCCAATCCATAAATTTATCTCACCAAAAATTTCTTTTTAAAGGTTATGAATTATGCTTTTTTTCTCAATAACCTTTCATACTCTTCTATAAGCTTAGTAGTATAATTCTCCCAGGTGTATTGTCGAGCTAATCTGCTGTTTTCTGTACCATACGTCCTGCTTAACGTTTTGTTCTCCATCAATCGAGAAATTTCTGCGGCCATCTGCTGGACATTTCCTTTCTCTACTAATGCACCTTTAAAACCCAAAGGGATAGTTGAAACGACTGCGCATCCGGCAGCCATAGCTTCCACTAACACAAAACCGAAAGTTTCCCCGTAGGAAGGCAGGAAGAATACAGAAGCGGTGCTATATCGTTCAAAAAATTCTTTTCCGTCTTTTATAGACTTGTTCAGGAAAGTGACATTTGCTGGAGCTTCTTTACGTAAGCATACCTCTTCTTCTCCCCAGCCCATCATCACAAACTTGAATTGCGGCAGCAAGGCAGCAACTTTAAGAACATCATAAACGCCTTTCTGTTTGGCAAATCGGCCGCTGAACAGAATAATGTTTTCCTTAGGCAGGGGCTTGTAAAGGGAGGTCTCGACGCCCGGATTTATCACCACCATATTTTTATTAGGCATCCCTGAACCTAACGCAAAAGATTTAGAAAAATCACTCAAGAAAATGTTTGCATCAAAATGACGATGTAAGGTAAATCTCTCAAATAACTTCGAAATCGTTCCGGTGATGCCAGGACGCATCCTGCCCCATTCTTCCCCCCAGTAACTCATGATCAGGCAGGCGATCGGCTTCCGGAATAATTTAGCGACAGCCCAGGAAGGAAAGCAGGCATTATAGGTGCTGGTTTGAATCAGGTCCGCCCATTTTGCATGCTTAGCGATGGTCCAGAAAGAAAAATTGAACAAGTAACGGTTTCTTTTAACGCGGAAAGTTGGGATTGATTCAAAATAAGCCACCGCTGAATCTCCGGTAGTGACCACGCGCACTTCATGCCCTGCTTTCTGCAGGTTTCTGGCAGTTTCGTAAACTAATTTCTCTCCTCCGCCGGCAAAATCCGGTAAAAACAATTCATGGACTACGAGTATTTTCATTAGCTTTTCAAGCTAGACTTATTTTTATTAAGTTTATGCTTTAACAATCTTTTTAAAGGGGATAAGAGACAAATAAAAGCAAAATATGGAGCCAAAAAATATAGCCTTTGTGAACGGACTGGCAGAGCAGCTTTCCCAGCACAACATCGCTTACCGCTTCATTGATTCCCGCTGGAAAAAGCGCGGAGATATCGATATTATTGTCGCTAAGAAAGATATCCGCGGATTTGAAAGCATCCTGCAAAGAAATGGATTCAGGCGCAAAGGGCGTTGGCCTCCGCAAAGCCGTTCATACAAAGCGTTTCATAACGAAGAAATAATCTCCCTAGGCGCTCATGTTGGCGGATATATTGGCGGATTCGGCGGAGGATTGGGCAGGATCGGAAAAAAATTAAATCCTGCTTCCTCGCTTCCAGCAGAAGAGTCTATCCTGTCGCCAGAAGAAAGATTGTTTATACTGCTCTACAAATACGGCTCACGCAAACAAAAGCAAAAATACGAAGAAGAGTTTATCCTATTAGCTGCTGAAAAAATAAATTATTCTAAACTATCATTACTCTGTTCGCATGCATTCAAAAATTATGCCGCCATAGCCAAATGCGTGGAAGACCGGAAGCATTTATCAGAAATCCAGCTTCAGTTCAACAATTCTCAAAAATTAGCTCTATGTTTCCGGGGCAAGCCCAACAAAATCCTGAAAAGGATATACAAATTTATCAACCCTTCTCCCTACGTCGCTATTGTCGGATGCAATGGCAGCGGAAAATCTACTACGGTCAAGAATTTAGTAGAAAAACTTAAGCAGGAGAATATCGAGACCGCACATATCTACAGCGGCAGGATCCAGTTCCGCATGCTCCCTATCAATTTCCTGTTAAAATTATTCAAGCCTAATAAAATCGAAGGAAAAAAATTTGAAGTGAAAGACGCCGAAGGCAAAAAAGAAGAATTCGCCAGAGAAGTGCGGATTTTCAACTCTTCGCTGCTCAACAATATCGCCCCCTTTGTTTATTATGTTGAGTATTTGCTGCGGTACGTAGTCCAAGTCCATCCGAAGAGAATCTTTAATGATGTTGTCATCACCGATCGCGGATATATTGACCTTTTCGCTTCACCCAACATGAACAAAAAGATCTGCAGGTTTTGCTTCATGATTCTCCCAAAGCCAAAACATATCCTTTTATGGAACTATCCCGAAGTCCTTGCAGAAAGAAGACCTGAATTCCGCATCGAAGACCTGCAGAAGCAGCTTAAAGCTTATGATAGATTCTCGGAGTTATATCTGATGAAGATTAAAACTGACCAGCATAGCATAGTAGAGGTTATTGCGCAGAAAATTGAAAAGATGGTCTAAGAATATGAAAGACCATGACACTATAAATAGCCAAAGTCAGGCTGTGCCGGAAAGCCAAAAAGATAAAGCAGTAAAAACCCTTCAATCGTTCGTAAATATAGTCGATGCCATTCTAGGAGACCTAAATGAAAAAGAGACCAATGGTAAAAAATTCAGTCAAGAATTTCAGTTTGATGGGATTCCTCTCTGGTGGTTCTACCGCCGATTGATTACCTCGCACGTCCTGCCCAAACAATTCAATACCCCTGCGTTGGTAAAAAAACAAAAAATTAATCCTTTAGAGAAAGGATATTACCAATTACTGCGTCTGGCTTTTCAGAGATACATCCATTATAATGAGAGGATAAAAGTACGGATTGTAGACAAGACCAAAAAGCAGCCAGAAAAATATTCTAAAAAGAAGAGAGTATTGTTTCTTACCTATACCAGCCATATAAATAAAAAAAGCGGCGAACTTTATAGGATCAATTCCATCCTTAACTTGCTTAAGGAAGAGGACCAAGTTGAACCTTTCACCTTGTTCGCAGATCCAATCTCTGGCCATTCCTACAAAGAGATTAAAAAAATGGAGAATACCATTTATCATTATGTGGGTAAAGATGAGCAGGAGCAGGCAAAAAAAATATCAAAAGAGATGTATTCAAAATGGACTGCCCTGCCTAAAGAAGGGTTATTTGGCAATAAATGGGAAAATCTGCAGCCAACTCTTGATTTCTTTTTTTCGCGGGAATTCATGTACCATTCTATCCTTTATTATCTGGCTACGAAACGAGCCCTGCAGGAACAGTCAGTCCAATGCATCGTAATTACTGCCACCACCGGTTTCTTTGAACGTTGTATGATCGCCGCTGCGGCAAAATTAGATGTCCCCCTCGTAATCATTCAGCATGGTGAAGGTTTGGCCACCTCTGATCCAGAGCTATTTCCGGGCATGAAGGTAGCTATAGGCGTATTTGGAGAAAAGTTTGCCGACCGGCTCATGAAATGGGGAATTGACCGCAAGGATATCGAGATTATCGGCCCGATCGCATTTGAAGAGATCTATTCCTTTGTGCAGAAAGAACAGAAAAAAACTGATAAAATTTTACTGATAACTACTTCGCTCATCGAAGGAAATAGGCTGTCTAAAGAAGAATATTTCCAAAATATAACCTCGATCTTACGGCAGCTTTCCGTATTACAGAAAGAGATTGTCATCAAACTTCATCCGGCAGAACGTAATTTTGATCACTATGTAAAGATTATCGAGAAAGAAGGCTGGAAGAACATGAAAGTAACACAGGAACGCGGCCAGTCTGTTCTTTATACCTTGATCAACGACAGCGATATAGTGGTAAATCTTTATTCCACCGTAGCGCTGCAAGCCATGATCCTTGGCAAGCCTGTCGTAAGCATGGATATCGTCCTGCCGACCGTGCCGAACGCTGATGACGGCATCTGGAATGGAGGGATCCAAGTTACCAAGCATGACGATCTGACCAAAGCTGCTGCAGAAGCCTTGCTGGATCCGCCGCATTGGAAAAAGAAACGGCAGGAAACTGTTGAATCCTACTGTTACAAAGTAGACGGAAAGGAGAATGAACGCTTGCGGGACCTCATCTACAAGATGAGCTGATTGATCAGAAAAAGTCCTTTCTTGCAGAATATTTAAAAATCGAAACACACCGGAGATTATATGGAAAAGATAGAGATAATCGCTGAACTCGCTCAAGGATATGACGGCGATCCAAAACTGACCAGTCTGCTCGCTTCAGGAGCAATTGAATCTGATGCTGATGCAGTTAAGATCCAGATTGTTTATGCGGACGAATTATCCACTCCTGATTACCATTTTTATAATGCTTTCAAGCTTTTGGAGATGCCGAAAGAAGTATGGCAGAAGACCGTCGATAAGATCCATCAAGCCGGAAAAAAAGTATATTTTGATGTGTATGGAGAGAAAGGCCTTGAACTGGCTAAAGAGCTTAAAGCTGACGGGATTAAACTCTCTACTACAGAATTTTATAATAAGGAACTTGTACAGGCAGTGCTGAAGGAAGGATTCAAGAAAGTATTCATTTCTGTTGGTGGGATCCCTCTGCCAGACATCAAAGCTTTTATCGAGAGAGAATCTCTTCAGCCTGGGAAAAATATCTGTTTCATGTTCGGCTTCCAGGCAGAACCTACTCCTTTAGAGAACAACAATCTTTCACGAATAACGGCATTGCAAAAAGAATTCCCCGGATTTGAATTTGGTTTCATGGACCATTCTCTCGGCATTTCAGAAGATGCATTAAATCTTCCATTGATGGCTCTTAGCACAGGCATCAGTTGTATTGAGAAGCATCTGACTCTTGATCCATTGCTTAAGATGGAAGATTCAATCTCTGCCTTGGCACCGAGTAAATTCAAAGAATTTGTCAGGATCATCCGCAAGTACGAGCCTGCCTTAGGAATTTCCAGCTTAACCCTCACGCCTTTAGAAGAAGCGTATCGAAAAAAAGCAGTAAAGGTTGTGGTAGCGAAGGATGATCTACCTATAGGGACCATGCTTACCAAGGATAAGATAGAGTTGAAAAGAGTCAATGAAAGATTCAAAGAGAACAAGACCATAAACAGCAAAGAGCTAGTGATAGGAAAAAAAATAAATAAGAATCTTTTCCGGAACGATCCTATTTTAGAAGAAGCCTTGGAGAATGTAAGCGCTGCAGATGGATCTGGCACGAGAAAATTGGTCGCGACTTTGGCCTGCCGCAATAGTGGAGCACGTTTATTCGGCAAACCTCTGCATAATCTGGACCTAGCTTCTAACATCACTGTCCTTGACCAATTGATCTTATCTTTGAAAAAAATCTCTTGCATCCAAGGCATTGTCTTAGGTATCTCTGAAGGAGTGGTTAATGATGTCTTTGTCAGTTACGCAGAAAAACACGGAATTTCTTATATTCGCGGTAATGAAGAAGACGTATTGCAGCGCTTGATCCAGTGCGGGGATAAAGCAAATGCTACCGATATTTTCAGAGTAACTACAGAATGTCCTTTCCTTTATTTTGAAGCAGTAGAAAATGCTTGGAGTACCCATCTTAAAGATGGAAATGATGCGACAGTTGCCGATAATGTTACTGACAGCACTAATTTTGAGATAATCAAGCTTGATACTGTCAAAAAAGCGCATGCTCAGGGAGAACGCCGTCACAGATCAGAATTATGCTCGTTGTATATCCGGGAAAATCCTCAACAATTTAAGATTAAAAACATCGAGATACCTAAAAACCTCAATCGGCCTGATATCAGGTTATCTGTAGATTATCCTGAAGACTTAGTCCTTTGCCGTGCAGTATATCGGCAGTTTAAAGATCAGGCCCCATTGGTTCCTATCCAGGAAATTATCGCATATTTAGACACACGGCCAGACTTATTACAGTTGATAGCGCCTTTTTGTGATGATTTTCAGAAAGTCATAGACGAGAATAAAAATCAAGACAAGGCCTGAATAAGGCATAGGAAAGTGAGTATCATAACTTTTAAAAGCAAGTCGATGTGTTAATATACCATGTTGCCGTTCAAAATCCAGATAAAAACCAACCTGATTTTCGGGCCGGGTAAAATAGAAGAATTGCCTGAACTTCTCAAAAAAGAAAAATTCACTAAAGTTGCAGCAGTAATCGATAAAGGCGTGGCTAATAATGTTGATCTGCAAAATGTGTTCGCTAAAATAAAAGCTGAAGGCATCACCTTTGATGCTTTTGTTAATGAAGTAGCTGAGCCGGATTACGATTTTTTAGACGAGTTCAAAAAAAATTTCGCTGGAATAGAATATGAATGTTTAATCGGCGTTGGTGGAGGAAGCAGTCTCGACCTTGCCAAAGGTATAGCTGTCCTACTTGCCAATCCAGGAAAAGCGATCGCCTATCGCGGCTTCCCGGACCTGAAGAATAAACCTTTGCCGGTGATTGCCATCCCGACTACTGCAGGCACTGGAAGTGAAGTGACTTACAATGCAGTATTTACCGATTCTGCAGAAAAAAGAAAATTAGGGATCAATTCGCGATTAAATTATCCTATCTACGCCATACTCGATCCTAACCTTACCTTGTCATGCCCTCCTTCAGTGACGGTATCATCTGGGATGGATGCTATCGTGCACGTAGTGGAAAGTTTTGTCAGTAAGACTTCTAATCCGCTCTCCAGGATGGTAGGCAAGGAATCATTCCAATTGATGTATCTGAATTTATTAAAAGTGCTTAACGATCCGCAGAATGTCGAAGTTAGAGGCAAGCTGCTCTTAGGAAGCTATTTGGCCGGCATTTCCTTAGAAACTGGCGGTGGTCCTTCATCAAGTTTATCTTATCCATTAGGTTCGCTCTTTAAAGTCCCGCATGGGATTGCCGGTGGGATTTTCATCGATAAGATAGTTAAATTTAATGTAGAAAAAGGTTTTACTGGTTATACTGAGTTGTATGACAGTATCTGCCCTGGCCAAGAAATCTCCGACCAGGAAAAAAATAAATTATTTATCCGGAAGATGGAAGAATTATCTAGTGCCTTGAATGTTCCAAAGAAACTGACTCATTTCAAGATCAGCAAAGAGCACAAACCTGCAATTTTAGAATTCACCTCAAAATATATGATGGGTGGTATAAATCAGAATCCGCTCAAGATGGAATTGGAAGATGTAGATACAATATTAGAAAGCATGTTTTAAAAACAGAAATAAAAATTATAAAAAAACATAATAAAAAATAATAAAGAGGTACAAAAATGCCTGGCTGGGAATTATTGGGAAAAGAAGAAAAGGAAGCATTAAATGACATTTTTGAGAGAAGTAACGGCGTCCTGTACAGAAGTGCCTTTGATGTTCGTAGAAATCATATTTTCAGAGTAGATGATTTTGAGAAAGAGATCGCAAAAAAAGTAAATGTAAAATACACTTATTGCACTTCCAGCGGGACTTCCGGGCTAAAAGCAGCCTTAGTTGCACTGGGAGTGAAACAGGGAGATGAAGTTATAACTCAGTCTTTCACTTTCATCGCTACTGTTGAAGCGATTCTGGAACTAGGTGCGATACCGGTCATCACCGAGATAGACAGATCTCTTAATATGGATCCAGTCGATCTACGGAATAAGATCACCAGCAAGACCAAGGTAATCATTCCGGTCCATATGGGCGGTGTAGCGGCCAAGATGGATGAAATCATGCTCATCGCGAAGAGACATAATCTCAAAGTACTGGAAGACAGCTGTCAAGCTTTTGGAGCTGTGTATAACGGAAAACCGGTAGGAACAATCGGTGACATGGGAATATACAGTTTTGACGGAGGGAAGATTATCACCACCGGAGAAGGCGGAGCCATCGTGACAAACGATGAAAAATTATTTAGGGGCGCAAGAGAATATTGCGATCACGGCCATGAGTTAAACCCTAACGTTCCTCGAGGAGAAGACACTAGGACTATCTGGGGTTTCAATTATAAGATGAATGAAATGCAGGGAGCGGTAGGTCTTGCGCAACTAAAAAAAATGGATTATATCTTAGGAAAACAGCGAGAGCATAAAAAAATAATAAAAGATGCTTTAAGAGAGGTAAAGAACATTGAATTCCGTGAGCTTCCTGACCCAGAAGGTGATGCAGGTGACACTTTATTCTTTTTTGTCGAAAACAAAGATAAAGCTAAACTGTTCGCAAAAATGATGAAAGAGAAAGGTTTGGGCACCAAAAATGTCCCTGATGCGATAGACTGGCATTTTGCTGGCACCTGGACCCAGATATTTCATGATTTCGATGAATACAAAGGAAAAGAGCTAAGTCAGGTTTGGAAGAACTCAAACGATCTGCTGCGAAGGTCTATCGCCCTGCCTATTTTAGTGAATTGGAATGCAGAGGATATTAATAGGATTATAGAGAATCTAAAAGAAATCGCAAATAAAGTGAATTAAGATTCCTTTTCAACCTTGAAAAAATAACGAGGCGAGGTCACATTGAAATAATCACATTGCCCGATGATAGTAACTTTGCTGTTAGGCAGAGACTGTAAAAGTGCAGTTACATTTTCCATTATCTCGTCTTGTTCAAGACCAAAATCTTTCATCCCTTCAACATATTTAGGATAATCCTGTTCTCTGCTATCAGCCATCGCAAAAATCATTGTCCTTTTTGTTTTTTTCCAAAGAACCAGCAATATTTTATCTGCAGCTTTCTTTCCTTGATTGATATAGATCTGATGATAGACAGAGAGAAATAAAGTAACATCTGCTTCAGGCAGGGTATGAACATTCTGTTCATCGAGCAACAATTTTTCGCAAGTTACATCCAAGTCAGAAATTGTTGATAAGATTCTGACAATACTTGTTCTCCGTTCACTGCCATCGCAAGCCCATACTTTACATCCTTTTCTTTTGGCAAG
>CAYIZT010000001.1:0-62776 GCA_964368095.1 uncultured Methanosarcinales archaeon | reverse complement strand
GTGGGCTATAAGTGTTTTACCCCACAGCAAGCTGTGGGGAATTGCCTAGTTAAAGAGAAAATATTGTTATTTTACAAAACCTGCGGAGAATGGGGAATATCTATTCATCGAAGACAAAGACTGCGATTTGCATAGCGATAGGGTTATGGTATTATCCCGAGACGATCTTATAGTTTCTATTGATGCCAGACATCTTGATGAAAAAGTAGTTGGAATGTTGGATTACCTCTTGCGCAACCATAAGAAGTTATGAATAGGAGCAGGAGATAATATAAAACTATATCACAATTTTTTGAGCTCTTCCAAACTTTTAGAGAAATATTCTTTTTTCTCAGAAATTGCTATCGGACTTCCGCCGCCGTGCCAAGTAAATCTTGGACGCAATTGCACCGGAAAAATCCGCTCATTGGCGTCATCAAAAATAACTGCCGATCCTTTTACCCGAGGCAGATGATCTATTTCCTGTTCCAATCCCTGGCGCATATAGCTTTGGGTCAATTGTGCTAATGCTTCTACATCTAATCTGGCAGTAAGACGATGAGCGATGACTATGTCAGACTGGGTCATCACATCAGTATGGATCTTTCCCGGCTGCTGTGAAGCTAATATCAAAGAGATTCCCGGCTGGCGCCCTTCACGCAAGATAGTGATCAACGCTTCCGTGGCAGCAGTCTTACCTTCTTTAGGAAGCAATTCATGCGCTTCATCGAGCGCTATCCATACTAACGGCTCTTCCATCTTCTCTTCTACTCTTTTTGTGAAATAATGCATGGCCGCGTCAACACTTTTGAATTCTTCCGTCTTTCTGGCCAGCATACGCTGATTGAATAAGTTTCGGCAGATCAAACCTACTACTAAAGCCTTGATTTCCCACCCTGAAGCCATGGTTGCATACGGACTGACATCTAATACTGTTACTTGCCCAGGGGCGATGATATCTTTCAAAGGCGTCCCCTCTTTGGAAAAAATTTCCCAGCCTTTGGCTTTCTCGAATTGATTGATAACAACACTTTTTACTACCCGATCGCTTTCTGCATCTTTCTTTACTAGTTCTATGAGATAATCCAGATCATAGCTTTCTTTCTTTTGATTTAAATCCTGCACTATCTTGGTGATAAGCACTCCTTCTGCTGAGTTAGGATCAAGATTAAATGCAGTGCACCAGTCGTGAGGGCCGACATCTAACGGCCGGATTGAGAAAGGAAAATCAGTAGGGATCCCTTCATTTTTGTATCCATAGAAGAATCCGGTAGGAGTATAAATTTTGACATCCAATCCTCGTGAATCTATCTTCCAATCACGAAGCAGTTCCGCTTCCTGAAAATTAGGATATTTCATGGTCCAGTAAATTCCCATGGTATCAAGCAAGACGATAGAAAGGTTTTGTTTAACTTCCAAAGGCAGATCGGACAAACCTTCAGCAATCATGCCAAGGGAGTAGGATTTTCCCGAGCCACGCTTACCGACGATAAACGCGACATGCGCGCTGGCGATATCTAGATAGACCAGATTCGATAAAGAAGTGGTCTGTCCCATCTGGACGTATTGTTTTCCAATAAAAGCTGTTCCCTGCTTGCCGTATTTCTCTACATCTTTCTTGGAACGGCCGATTATGACATCAAACACCATTATAGAATAAAAGAGAAAGGAAGATAAAAAGGTTGTGGTGGGAGATTGATTACGCTTTAAAGGCAGAGGGATTATTTAGTCTCGGCAGTTTAACGGAAATTTTTATTATTTTTCTTAATTCAATACTTGATAGCTGGTTAGGAAAAGATTCTTCTAATTTTCTGCCAATGATTTCCCTAATTCTAAAAGTATTCGCCTGTTTGGCGTAGGCAAACCAGCCCATCATGCTATCGAACACGACATCATAATCAATCACTCCTTTGTCAAAGTCATTCTTTAAAGAAACTATTTTTCTTTTAGCCGCTTGCCAATTAGATTCTCGAAGTAATTTATGATAATAGAAAACACGAAAGCCGAGAAAGGTAATTCCTTTACGTAAGGGAATTATTTTGGATTTTAGAGGATGAAGCTCTAACCTAAGCTTCTGCTGTAAAAATGAATCAATTTCCCGTTTGTAGAATTCTAAGACCTCTTTCTTTTTATGTAAGATTACAAAATCATCAACATAGCGGATATAGAGTTTCACTTTAAGAGTATGCTTCGCAAATTGATCCAACTCATTCAGATAGACATTGGCGAGAAATTGTGAGGTAAGATTGCCGAGAGGCATGCCTTTTCCCTGCCCGCTATTGCTGTAATTTGAGAGAATATTCTTGAGTAAGAATAGAATACTTTTGTCTTTAATCCTGCGTTGGATGATATTAAGCAGGATATCATGATCAACAGTCTCAAAATAATGTTTGACATCAGCTTTAAAACAATAGCCAGTAATATAGCCTTTATAGGGAATCGCAACTTCTTTTTTGAAATAATCGAATCGTTCCAGTGCTTTGAGAGTTCCTTTGCCTTTGCGATTGGCATAACTATCGTAAATGAATATCTTTTCATAGATGGGCTCAAGAATATTGCAGAGAGCATGATGTACTATTCTATCACGAAATGCTGATTTGTTAATTTTTCTGGTCTTTGGGTCGCGAATGATGAACGTAGTCAGCGGCTGTGGGCGGTACGAATGCAAGAGCAAGTCAGCACGCAGCTGCAGTAAATTGTTCTTCAAGTTAGATTCAAATTCTAGAACGTCGGACCTCTTTGTTTTTCCTTTACGCGCCTTGCTGAACGCTGCTTGAAGATTTTGAAGAGAACAAACTTGATCATAAAGAGAATAAGTATCTTGAGAAGAAAAGTTCCCCATTTTACAATACCAATACCAGCCCAGGCTATTCCAACGAAACGGGTGTTGTTGTTAAGATGGTTGTTGCCATTGGCTTGAGACCTATTGTTAAGTCTATTGAGCAATACCGCCCGCCGTCTGTAGCCCTTATACCATTACCGCACTGCTGCTTCATCCTTCTGGTAGTCGCAGCTGTCTTATCAGCGATAGAACATGTCTATGCTGAAATTTCCATAGCTAAGTCGCCTTAAGCCCTAGCACAAGAGCATGTAGTCCGAGCTGAGCGCTTTGATAGCGCCGTATTGGACAAAACAAGAGAAAAAGAAGAAGTTCTTAAACTTTTAGTTCTTTCACGGTTTTATATAGTTCTACCGCTTTGTATAACTCATTTTTGGATAGACTATGTTCACTCAGAAAAATTTCTAGATCAGAGCGTGGATCTTTCCGATAAGGACTTACTGTTTGCGCGTCGCGCCCTGCGGGCACCTTGGTCGCTTCGCTCCCACGACGTACCCCAACGAAACGGGTGTTGTTGCCAAGATGGTAGCTGCCATAGGCACGAGAACTATAGTTAAGTCTATAGAGCAATACCGCCCGTTCAACTTCATCCTCAGGCACAAAAATGCCCATCATAGTATCATAGTTAAACTTGTCTTTTCCAAAACGGAATGTTTTTTCAACATACCTGTCTAATTGCTTCTGATCGCCGGCCGCGAAATCCAGCCAAACCGGACTTGTTCTTGCCTGCTCTTCAGTCAAATCTCTGCCGAGAATAAGATCGCCCCGATTGTATGTCGATACTGCTCCATCTTGAGTAAATGAAAGACCGCCTTTGATTAATCTTGTTTGTGGCGTAACTGCTCGTAATCTCTCAGAATGAGGCATCAGATAGATTTTCTGTTTGCTTCCGGCAATGCCGAAATCAGTATCGCCATAATTGTTCCATAAAGGATTATCAGAATCAACACCATTACGGGCATCCATCCAATCTTCTGTACTCCAAGGAGTGTATCCTGCTTGACGCAATTCAGCCATTTTAGTACGATACTCTCCTTCAAACAATTCTTGTCCTGGCTTCAATGCTAATTGTAGTGCATTCATGTTTGTTCCACTAATCTTACAGTTCCGCTTCAACCAACACACTTACTTTTTGTGTTTCAGCTGCTTTGGAAGTTGTTCCTACGATATGATTTATACCATATCTTTCAGCAAGATTGACCAGTTCAGTATCAACTTCTCCATCTAGAGCGATGGCGTAAATTCCGCCGTTCAAACTCTTGACGGTTGAACTAAGTTCACTCAAAGGAACTTTACCCAAGATGTTCAGCTTCTGGTCGAAGATACAGGCTCCTTTAGTCCCAAAAAGAGCTTCTAAGGTTTCTTTGAAAATCTTCTTTTCCGCCGGAGTCAAGCGCTTTTCTCTTGAGACTGGAGCTTGAGGAGGTGCTGCTGTTCTGGAAGGATACCTGCTGCTTCTAGGATCATTCCGGACATCTCGATCGCTGCGCATATCTCTGGAATCTGTCCGAGATTCGCGCCGGTAGCCATTCTGCTCTCGGCCGTTATCTCTATTGGTAGAGAATGATTTTCGCTCGACCATGCGATCTGATTGCTCTTTAAGTGTACCATCGCTATTGACTCCAAGATCAAGTTTAGCTTGTTCAGCGGTGATCCTGCCTCGGATAGCCTGATGGATCTCTTTTTTAGCAAGTTCTTCAACTTCTTTGCCGTCAGGCGCTCTAGTTACGAAATCAACGTCAGCTACTCCTAAGAGCTCACGTATGATTAAATCTCCGCCACGGTCGCCGTCGACGAATACAGTGATAGACTTGACTTTGCTAAGATCCTTGATTGTCTGCGGACAAGAAGTCCCGTTCATGGAAATTGCGTTCTTGAATCCATGCTTTAGCAAGACCAGGACGTCAGCCCGGCCTTCTACTACTATGATCTCATCACTTGAATCTATGTCCGGTCCGGCAGGAAGTTTATCTTTACCATATTCAAGCACTTCCATCATACGTACGGATTGTGCTACTTCATCCGATAATTCCTGCGAATCCGGCAAAGTTTCCTGAGTAAGCTCTTTCAATAAAACTTTAGCACGTTCAATTACAAACTGTCTTTTACTGATCCTAATATCTTCAATTTTTTGTACTTCAATCTTGGCATTACAGGGACCGATGCGCTGGATGATTTCCATCGCTGCGGCGATGATTGCGGTCTCAGTCTTGTCCAAAGAACTGGGGATGATTATTTCTCCCTTAGTCTTACCGGCACTGATATTTACATTTACTTCGATACGCCCAATTTTACCGCTTCTTTGCAGTTCACGCAATTCTAAGTCGTTGCCTAACAATCCTTCGGTCTGCCCGAAAATTGCCCCGATGACGTCCGGTTTATCAACAACTCCGTCAATGAAAATAGTTGAATGTATGATATATTTAGCCGCTACTGGGCTTATTTTTGCCATTTTATTTCCTCCGTTATATTAGAAAGAGCTGACTTACGTACGTATAGTGCCCGGAAAGGTACCGTACATATGATTGTTGATAGTGATAGTCAAACTCCCCCTAACTGATTATTTTGATTTTTATAGAAAATAGAACACTATTAACTCATCCTAATTTACTTGTAATCTGGTGATGATTGATGATAGTGAATATCTATTTTCTATTGATAATGAGGCCCGCGTCACTAACGCCTGAGTTCACAGCTTGGCTTAAGCCGTGTGCTCCCACAGGTACTCTCTGTGGCGGGCTAATTTTCTTTTATAGGGTATAGTATATAAATCCTTTGGTAGAAAGTTAGGGAATAAGAGTTACCTAGTTGGGACGTAGATAACGGGGTTTTCTGAACAGTGATTTTCTGCGTCTTTTCTAGTAAACTGTCCTAATTTTGCCGCATTTTCTATTCTTTCGTTAGATGTTAGATTGTACTTTTCAGGAACTTGGCCCGAAATATAAGCGTTTGTCAATTCTCCGTACATGCTCATTTCGGGATCGCTGAACATACAGTGTTCCCGATCTCTTTTATCATAACATTTCTCCCAAGCGGGATAATCACGGCGTACCAGATACAGGTTTTGCTCCATTATCACTTCAATACAATCTTTTATTGCCTTAGAACGCCAATCATTGCATTCTTGATTTTGTTCTTGAGGGGCGGGACTTGAAGGAGTTATTTGTGTTTGATAAGAATACATCCCAACTGCTCCGATTATCCCTCCTAAGATTCCGGTAAAAATACTAGTTTTATTCATTTTATTTTGACAACCCGGGTTATATTTAAAATCTTTCTATTTAAAAAAACCCCAGCAAACCTAAAACCGAAGCTTTAGATCTGCTGAGGAAAGAGGTGGTTTAGAGGTGTTAATGTAACTGCAGAGTAGTGTTTATTTATAAATTTTACGGAGGATTATTACTACGGGGTAGTTAATGGAGCTTTTTTAAAGAAAGAGCCCTTTTAGGATATCATGACCCAATTTACCTACCAAGAACGCTTCAAAACGCTGAAAGGTGTCTTTGATGAGTTCACCAACCGGACTTTATTTGAGCTACAGAGCAGGGGGCATTTCGATGAACTGATCAGTCCAGTCTTGGTGGGGAAGGAAAGCAATGTCTTCCTGGCCAGCAGCGGTAAAGATAAAGTGATCGTCAAGATCTATCGTATCCAAAACGCTGATTTCAACCGCATGTTTGAGTACATCAAGAAAGATCCGCGCTATGATTTTCTGCAGAAGCATCGCCGGCAGATCATCCTGGCCTGGACCCAGCGGGAATATAAAAATCTGGTAAGAGCGCAAGAGGCTAAGATCCGTGTACCGGAAGCGATGGTCTTCATGAATCATATTTTAGTTGAAGAGATGATCGGTGACGATGAACCTGCGCCGATGTTAAAAAATGCCAAACCAAAAGATGCAAAAAAATTCTTTGCTTTGATCATTGAAGATATGAAAAAGCTGTATGAGAGAGGACTGATCCATGGCGACCTGTCGCCGTTCAATATCCTAAATCATCAGGAAAAACCATATTTTATAGATTTTTCTCAAGCCACGTTAGTGAAGACGCCAAATTCAGAAGAGTTATTGCAGCGGGATGTTAAAAATATCGTGCAATTCTTTTCAAAGCTTGGAGTTAAGGAAAATGAAACGGAAATCTTATATAAGATCACTAAAAAAGATTAATCAGGGTAAATATTAACCATGGTCAAGCAAAAGGAAGAAGAAATGGACTATGAAGAGAACAATAGTAGCAATAGCAATGATTATGGGGATATTTCTTATGAATTAAAAATTCCGGAAGAACGTGTTGCGGTGCTGATAGGCGCAAACGGAGAGACTAAAAAAGAGATCGAGCAAGAGACTAAATGCCATCTGGATATCTCTAAAGAAGGTGACGTAGTTATCACCGGCGAAGACGGCTTGATGCTGTTTACCGCAAAGGAAATCATCCGTGCCATCGCCCGCGGTTTTAATCCAAAATTAGCGATGCTGTTATTGAAGCAGGACCATATTCTGGAAATGATCGACATGAAAGACATTGCCGGGAAAAGCAAGAATACCATGGAACGGCTGAAAGGCAGAGTCATCGGCAGCGGCGGAAAGTCGCGCGCAGAGATTGAACGCTTGACCGACACACATATCTCCATCTACGGAAAGACCATCGGAATTTTAGGAGAGATGGGGGCTGTCTCTTTAGCCCGGCAGGCAGTAGCGATGTTGCTGCAAGGCTCCATGCATAAGACGGTATATCAATTCTTAGAGAAGAAAAAGAAAGAGATTTTGTTTGGGTAGGTATATAGGTTACAAAACATAAAATAATATAAATTAATCTCCCAAAATAAGGATTATGCAAAAAATTATTATAACTAAAAATAAAAGCTTAGGCGATTCTAATTTTTCTTATACCATTAGGCATCAGGGAGAAGATTATGAAAAAGAGTTAGGGTGGACAAGAGTTCTAGGTCCAGCTGAGGGTCACTATGCTATATGTTTAGAGAGTAATTATACAGAGGGAGCTGTTTCTGGACGAACTATTGGCTTACTCGGGATAGCGCATTCTAAAGAAGAATTATCAGATAAAACTTATCGCCTTGCAAAAGATTATGCAATTGCTTACGCAGAAACCATGCGAAAATATGGTCACGACACGGAAATTGTTGATACAACTAAAGGTACTTGCGACGATCTTACTAGTAAGCTTTGAGGTTCTCAAAAACCCTTAGTTTTCAGAAACTTTTAAAAATAATTTGCCCTCTCACCGCTTAATGGCTGAAAAGAGCGCTGAAGAACTGGCAAAGAAGCAGCGAGAGATTTCTATCGCTGAATTTTTTGAGAAAAACAGGCATTTACTAGGTTTTGATAACCCGCGAAGAGCTTTACTTACTGCAGTAAAGGAAGCAGTAGATAACGCGCTGGATGCCTGTGAAGAAGCAAGGATCCTGCCGGAAATCAGCGTAGAATTAATTTCGCTGAGTGAAACCCGCTTCCGCATGATAGTTGAAGATAACGGGCCGGGAATCATCAAGAAGCAGATCCCAAACATTTTCGCACGATTGTTGTATGGTTCTAAATTCCATAAGTTAGCTGCGACCAGAGGACAGCAAGGAATTGGTATTTCTGCTACGGTCTTATACGGCCAGCTGACTACTGGGAAGCCAGCTACGGTCATCTCAAAGACTGGTGCGGGCAAAAAAGCGGTCCAGATGAAGCTTAAGATTGACACCCAAACTAACCTGCCGCAGATCATGGAAGAGCAAGAGACGGAGTGGGAAGGAAAAGAGCATGGGACCAAAGTCGAAGTGGATCTAGACGGCAGCTACATCAAAGGACGGCAGTCGGTAGATGAATATCTGAAAGAGACCGCTATCGTCAACCCGCATTGCACTATCATCTATGTTACGCCTGAAGCGCAGCAGATTATTTTTGCCAGGTCGACCAATGACCTTCCTCCTGAGCCGAAAGAAATCAAGCCACACCCTTATGGAGTGGAATTAGGAAGATTGATTAAGATGCTGGAGATCACCCAGACCAAGACCTTACAGCAATTTCTTACGGAAGAATTTGTCAGGGTCGGCCCAAACACGGCAAAAGAGATCTGTGAGAACTCTTATTTATTGCCGAGAACAAAACCAGAACAGATAACGCGGGAGATGGCCGAGAAGCTGTATGAAGGTATACAAAAAACCAAGATCATCGCGCCACCAACTGATTGTATCTCTCCGATCGGCGCGGAAGAATTGGAAAGAGGATTGCGTAAAGAGATCAATGCTGAATTTTATTGTTCTGCCACCAGGCCGGCATCGGTGTACAGAGGCAACCCTTTTGTGATCGAAGCTGCCCTTGCTTTTGGTGGCGAACAAGATGCCGAATCATCGGTAAGGATCATGCGCTTTGCCAACAGGGTGCCTTTGCTGTACCAACAGGGGGCATGCGGAATAACAAATGCCATCCAAAACACCAGCTGGAAGACTTATGGATTACAGCAAAGTAGGAATTCACTGCCGGTAGGACCGTGTTCAGTAGTAGTGCACATGACTTCAGTATGGGTCCCCTTCACTTCCGAATCAAAAGAAGCTTTGGCGCATTATGAAGAAATCATCAAGGAGATAAAATTGGCGCTGCAGGACTGCGGCAGGAAGCTTGCATCATTCGTAAATAAAAAAAAGCGTATCGGTGAAGAGGCAAAGAAACGCGGTTATATCCAAAAATATATCCCTCACGTCGCTGATGCGCTCAAAGAGATAGTCGGCTTTGGTGAGCAGGACAAGAAGGAGATTGAGGATAATTTATATACTATGCTTGAACAAGTCAGGGGCGAATTGGAGGAGATAGGGGTGGATAATCCTGATTATGATCCTGAATTGGCCAAGATCGGCCAGGATGAAGAGGTGCCGGAAGAAGTTGAGGAGGAGCCAAAGAAAATGAAGAAAGGAAAAATGAAAGACGCGTTTGGCGGTGATGATGATGAGGATGATGATTTTGATACTGAGGAGGAACAAAGCACTTTGTTTTGAAATATGAAAATCTCGATAGTCAATGGCAATGAACCGCTGGTCAAGTACATCTCAGTAGGAAATAAAAAAGTGGTTCAAGTTGCCGATTACAGCAAGGTTAGGGAAGAACCAAGGCACCATCTGCAATGGGATGTAGATATTACATTAGAGCAGGGCTTACCCTTGATTAAAAAATTATTCGACGAGGCAAGATATTACCAACGTCTGCCCGAAGATAGAGTCGCCGGATTTCAACCATGGAGGATTGTTGCGCTAGGAAAAAAAGTAACTGCCAAACGGTTCGGACTTCATCCCATAAACAACTTTTGGGAGCATGAAAATCCTATCTCCCAGGTGCAAGAAAATGATGTCAACATCGGCTTGCTTACTCCTTATTATATTGTGCATCTTTCAAATTGCTCAGACAAAAACCTGCGTCAAGGCATAGACCATGCTCAAGTCACTGCTTATTCCAATATAAGCAGCTCTCTCGCAGATTTCATGGCAGCGACTTTGCCGGCTTTTACTGGACAGAAAGAAACGGCAAGAACTATACTCACCTATTATCTTGACCAAATATTAGCACCATATCAAAAACCAGTAAAAGTAAACTAAAATCAAATTAAACTAAATATCTATCATGGCAAAAAAGAAAGAAGGGACGGAAGGAAAAGAAGTTGTACAGAAAATAGTAGGCGTGGCAGGCGGCATGCAGCAGGATATCAAGAAATTAAAGCAGCCGCAGATAAAAATCCCTTTGCGCGCCTTAAGCAACGTTGAGTACGACGAAAAGGAAGGATACTTCAAGCTATTGCCGGGCGTGAAGGAGAGGACGCTTACCGCTTCCACCATCAAGACTTTTGCGCAGACACTGCGCATGATGGCCTTGTCAAAACAATTAGTGGAAACTGATGATATCGCTACCAAGAGGGAAGCCTACTATGTCAGTAAAAACTGGGGCGAGGCAAGATTCTTGGAACAGCCTGAATCGGACAATGTCATGGATGATATCGAAGCGATGATGACCATGAACAGGGAACAGATAGGATTCATCCCTGAAGAAAAAGGCGGAGATGTGGCAGGAGAACTTATTGTCATAGATAAAGATCCGGATACCGACAAGGAATTGGAGATCGACTGCACCAAATTTGGTTCCGGATCATATTCCGTTCCCAGTTCTGGAGAGCATCTGCAGTTCAAGACAAAAGCAAAATTCATTTTGGCGATCGAGACCAGCGGTATGTTTGAGCGGCTGAACAAGCATAAGTACTGGAAGAAAGCAAATTGCATCCTAATTTCCATGGGCGGAGTCCCTACCAGGGCCTGTCGGCGATTTATCAGGAAGCTGGCGGATGAGCAAAAACTGCCTGTGTATGTCTTTACTGATGGTGATCCTTATGGATTTGGAAATATCTATCGTACTTTGAAAGTTGGTTCCGGCAACGCTGCGCACATCAACGAATATTTCTGTGTGCCGCAAGCACAATTTATCGGCATAACTCCGCAAGATATCATCGATTACAAGCTGCCCACTCATCCCCTAAAAGAGATTGACGTCAAGAAGATCAAAGATTTGATCAAGAATGATCCGTTTGTCATCCACCACAAGCAATGGCAAAAAGCACTGGAACAGATGGCCAAGATGAAAGTCAGGGCGGAACAGCAGGCGTTAGCGAAGCATGGGCTGAACTATGTTATTGATAAATATCTGCCCGACAAGCTGAAAAATAATAAGACCTGGCTGCCTTAAGAGCCTACTTAAAATGAAAAAGATACTCAAATTAGGAGCGTTGTTAACACTACTTTTATTTTTAACATCATGCGGAGGTACAGCCATGAAAAACAGAACTGCGGTCTTTGAGACCACTATGGGAACATTCAAGATTGAATTGTTTGAAGATCAGATGCCCTTGACTACCAAGAATTTTATCGACTTGGCAGAGAAAGGATTCTATGACCAGACTAAATTTCACCGGGTCATTGAAAATTTCATGATCCAGGGAGGAGATCCTTTGTCAAAAGATGATTCTATGAAATCACGCTGGGGCACTGGCGGACCAGGATACAAGATCAAAGACGAGTTCGCAAAAGGATTGAGCAATGTAAGAGGAACGATCGCCATGGCCAATTCCGGGCCAAACACCGGAGGCAGCCAATTTTTTGTAAATGTGGTGAATAATAATTTCCTGGACAGCAAACATCCAGTTTTTGGCAAAGTGACAGAAGGCATGGATATCGTTGATGAGATTGTTGCGGTAAAGACTGACGGGCAGGATAAGCCGGCAGAAGATGTAGTTGTTAAGAAAATAACTATTGAATGATTATTTTTTTTTAATTCCGATGATCATCTCTCTATACGCGCTCAATTCCTGAGAGACTTCTACTTTTTCTAAGGGTAATTGCTGAAATCCAGAATCACTGATGACAATCCCTTGCGGTTTCAGCTTCCGGAAAATGCGGTCCTCGTATGCTGGATGATCTCCTTTCATGATCCGGAAAGCGCGTTCAAAGTAAATGTCAAACGCAGGGATCTGGCCTAAGATCTGAAAGATGTTTCCGCGTAAGTATTGCAGATCAACCAAGATTCCGCCCCAATAGAACTGGAGAAAATTATTTTTTTGTCTGAAAGAAACCCCTACTTCATCTAAAATAGTTTTGATCAGACCAAAATTATTGTCGATGTCATTGAAGATAAAAGTAGCACCTCGAAGCCGGGGAAAGAGTATTTCCATATATTTCAAGGGCATAAGCACATCTGCGCCGCAGGCAGGATAAAAGAAGACAGGATTTTCAGGACATTTCATCTTTTGGACCTCTGCAAGCAGAGAAAGGTTCTGATATTCATCGGGAAAAAGATATTGCCTGACTTTTTCTTCTTTTGGTTTGGCTAATTTATTCAGGCCTTTGGCTTTCACCAGCCTTTCCTCATAACTTATCAAGAAGCCCATGCAAGGCTGCTTTCGAAGAAATATTTAAAAGTTGTCTCCTGTTTTGTATATACAAGGACCCGTAGCCTAGACTGGATACCCGCAGTTCCCTCAGGAAAGGGGGGATTGGGCGTTAGCCAAATAGGGCGACAGCCTTCTAAGCTGTAGGTCGGGGGTTCAAATCCCCTCGGGTCCGCTTTTTAATTTGGTGGATTATGAGAATAGGAATTATCGCTAGTATGCAATTTACAGAAAGAATGCTAGAAGTCCGTGATCAATTACGAACTAAAGGCCATGATGCTTTTTTAACTGACCTAGCCAGTCCCTTCATTGGTAAATCTGACCAGGAAAAAGAGAAAATAAAACTTTATCAAAAGAATAATTTGGATGCTATACGGGAATTTTGGAGGCTAATGCAGGGTGCTGATGCTGTTTTAGTGCTAAATCTAGATAAACACGGAATTAAAAACTACATCGGTGGGAATACTTTTTTAGAGATAGGCTTTGCTCATGTATTAAATCAGAAAATATTCCTTTGGAATCCAATTCCCGATATTTCTTATTACAAAACGGAAATTGAGGCAGTAAAGCCAGTTATTATTGATGGAGATTTATCTAAAATATGTTGAAATTCGAACTAAATGTCTTAATCTCTCTTTTCTACAGAGAATCCCTGACAAAATCTTAATAAAGCCAAACTATTTAGTAGTGTAGGATGGAGTTTAAAATTTATAAAAAAGAGAATGAGAATATACATCGCTATCCTACCGATGATCTGAAGATAGCGCAGAAATTTGCCCAGGAATTGAAGAATGAATTGGGTGATTTTCTTCTTAGCGTGGTTGTTTTTGGCAGTTCTGCCAGAAGAGAGGCCACTCCTGAAAGTGACATCGATGTCCTTGTCATCACTGATGATACCAGGTTCCAGTTGAGTGAAGCCTTAATTGAAGGATACCGGCTCATCGTTGAGAAACTGGTCATCAGGACTTCTCCTAAATTACATATCACTTCCATGACTTTCACTTCTTTTTGGGAATATGCAAAAGCAGGAGATCCAGTAGTAGTAAACATACTGCGCGAAGGAGTAGCTTTGATGGACACCGGTTTCTTTGAACCACTGCAGATCCTCCTGAAAAACGGCAGGATCAGGCCTACTGAAGAGAGCATCTGGCGGTACTTCGGCCGTGCTCCTCAGACTCTGCTAAACTCCAAATGGCATGTTCTTCAGGCCACTCTTGACCTTTATTGGGCAGTCATCGATGCAGCCCATGCCGCTCTGATGCGGGCTAAGGAAGTTCCGCCCACGCCGGAACATGTTGCTGACATGCTGGATAAAGTCTATGTAAAACACGGCCTGCTGGAAAAAAAATATGTGGAGACCATGCGTAAATTCTATCACCTAAGTAAGATGATCGTCCACCGCGAGGTCAAGGAAGTCAAAGGCCCAGCCTATGACCAGTACTACAAAGACGCAGATGAATTTATACAGCGTATGAAACGGTTAATTGAAAGAGGAAAATTGTAAACTATGGGAAAGGATCGACTTCCGGCTATCCTGCTCGCGATATTTGCTGTATTCTGGGTTTTAGTTGCCATCAATCCTTACAATAGGGCGGTTTGGGTCGCAGAAAATACTTTAACCATCCTTTTCATCATTTTTCTAATCACAACTTATCGCAAATTCCGTTTTTCCAACACCTCCTATGTTCTTTTGTTTTCTTTTTTAGTATTCCATACTATCGGAAGCTATTACACCTATACCAATATGCCTCTCTTCAACTTGTTACAGAACATGTTTGACTTAAGCAGAAACCACTACGACCGATTAGTCCACTTTTTCTTTGGACTGTCTTTTTATTTCCCTGTATACGAATTTGGTACAAGAAAACTAAAATTGAAAGGTTGGGGAAGTTACCTCCTTCCTTTTCTGGTGATAATTTCCTTTAAGGCCCTGTATGAAATCGTTGAATATCTTGCGGTCATCGTTACACACAGCTCAATTATCGGTACAAGTTTCTTAGGCATGCAGGGTGACCAATGGGATGCCCAGAAGGATATTATGTTCGGGATCACCGGTGCGGCCATCAGCATGGTGGTCTGCCGGTTAAAGAAATAAAATGAAAATCCTAAAATCGCCTACCCAGCAAAGAATAAACGCCCCTATCACTACTCCCAAATAGAAAATTATTTAAAGCTGTAGACTAAATAGCTTTTATGATGCAAAAAACAGCTGGAAGATTATTTGGTCAGGCATTTTTATCTTTAATACTTTTATTTGCCTTAGCCCACTTAGTAGTTATCAAAAATAATATTTTGATGTTTGCACTGCCGGTCTTAGTGGTCCTGCTTTTGCTTTCTACCATAGGATTGGCGACCTACAAGAAAGGCGGGGACAGATTATTATTTACCGCTTTTTTACTTCACACACTTAATGTTTTAGTATTATGGTTCCTCTACGATTCATTCTACATAGTGCTGCTGTTAGTCAGCTTGCTGGGCTTATTGATAAGCAGGCCTAACTGCAGCAGAAAAGTGAAAGTATGTGATGACTGCACTTGCGAATCGATGGCTCCTACAGTATCAACGCCTCCTCCGCAGAAAGTTGTGGATGGCAAAGTGGTGGAAGCTGCTGTTGAAGCCAAAGAACGCGCAGAACCTAAAGAACATGCAGGAAAGACTCCTTCAAATACCTCAACACAATCCGTCAAAGCGACATTCACCCCTGGCAAATATGTCGCCAGCAAGCGCAGTAATGTATATCACGAACCAAGATGCGATTGGGCTAAGAAGATCAAGAAAGACCGCCGAGTCTGGTTTGTGTCCAGAGAAGAAGCCTTGAACAAAGGATATAAGAAGCACGATTGTGTGAAGTGAATTATTTTTTCAATTTGATTCCTTCAAAGAATCTTGGTATTATTTCTTCCGTTTTGCCATATTCCTTGTAAAATTTATAGAGTTTAACCGAAGTCTCCAGTAAATTTTTATCTGAGCTAGCAACAAATCTATTAGCCCGATGAATAAGAGCAAGATTGTATTGGATTATTAGTTCGGGCGGAAATACTTGGTTAGGCGGAGGATTTGTATTAACAAGTAATATCTTACCAGAAATAGGGAAAACAAATTCCTTTAAACATTTTGCTGGGTTTTGGTCATTGGTACCATCTGTAATGATCGGATTATCGCCAACTATATACCAATTCTTATTATCAGCTGGATAGAGAAAGCGCCACCTTAGTATGTCATTTTGCCAATCTTTATCTTTTTTGTGGAATGGCGCAAATGGTAATAATAATTTTAATGATTTTTTGAAGGCGGGGTCATTTTTTATTATATCTAAGACCTCTTTTGATACTTTTTGACCATTTTTTTGAACTAGTGAAAAAAAGTTAATTTCTTTATCTTCAAAGACAGTATTTGAAAGATTCTCTACAATACTGATATTAGTTGGAAGTCTCCAATGTAAAAAAAATAAAAAAAGAGAAAGATCCAGTTTATCTGAGATGGCAATGATAGTGGTACTGGAAGATGCTCTTATATTATCGAATGCAGGCCATGATATGTTTTCAATATAAGCATACATACCTTCCATAAAATCTGAGCTATGTCCATCCTTAAATGTAATAGTATTAAGTTTTTTTTGAAAAAAAGTAGTTTTAGGCGTACTCTCGAAAAACTTATCATCCTGCTTGTCATAACAAAAAAACTTTCCTTCTTTATTTACGAATCCCTGAAGATATTTTTGAGAAAGATAATGGTGTTTTTCACTAGGTTTGTTCATATTTCTATCAAGAGAAGACTATTTTTATAAAATCTATCCTTGTAATCTATTTCTCCTTCCAAAAATACAATACCAATCCAACTACCGACACCGAGATAGCTGCATCGGCAATATTAAACACCGGCCAGAAACCTACATCGATAAAATCAACCACGTACTGTCTTAAGATCCGGTCTATTAAATTTCCCACCACTCCGCCTAAAAATAACCCAAACAAAATCTGCGCCCATTTTTCTGTTGGTATCTTGTTGTAATAATAGATGATCCCCATGACCACCACGGCAGAAATTATCGCTAATATGACCATCTGCCCTTTCAGTATACCGAATCCTGCGCCGGTATTCTGCACAAAATGAATTGAAAGGAAACTGAGATTCCATTCCGGCTTTATCGCTACGGTAAAATATTTAGTAAGCTGGTCAAGAACAATAGTGGTTAATACGACAGCGATAAAGAGGTTAAGATATTTTTTTTTTAGATTCACCATAATCGCTCGCGCCGCTGCTGCTGCACGCCGGCTGCCCGTTCCAGATTTGCCGTCCGCTGATCCAAAGAACTTAACATCGCTTTGATCGTATCTAACTTGCTGCTGATCAATTCCAGGTCTTTTTGTATGTTTTCAGCAGGTTGAGTAAAAGTCGCTGGTGCCGAGGGCTGGAAAGTGGTCTGCCTGTATGGTGAACCTCTTGCTGTTGTCGGCCTGACTGGCTCTTCAGGGAAAGGGCTTCGCTCTTCAATATCCTGATTCATGCTGAAAGGATCATCTTTGATGCCGGTCTTGAGCTGTTGATCTGCTAATTTATCAAAGTCCAGCTCATCGTCCCTGCGCCAGAAGAGTAATTTATTTAAGATGCCCATATAGGGAAAGGAGGGAATTGGGGTTTAAATGGTTTTTGGAAAACTAGGGTCAAGAAATTTTCCTTTCTCGAGAAGCAATTTTAGTAAAAAACTCTGCTATAACCTCTAAAAAGTATGTTTTGTTATTATGATTAACTCCATCATCATCTAAAAAAGAGTTTGAGTATGCATGAATTAGCTCATGAATAACGGTCTCTCCTATTTCTTCTGTTTTTATTGGACATAATGAAATAACTGCCGTTTTTGATTTAACTTCAATTCCTTTGTAAAGGATGGTTTTATTCCAGATACTTCCAATAGGTGGATAACTTGTCATCGCTTGATGGTTCGTGTGTTTAGCAAGAAATGTTTCTTTACTAACTTTCTCAAAAATAACTGGAATTCGATAGATTTCATTTATAGCAGCTGTTCTACTAAAAGAACTTACATTTAGCAAAGTTTGTTCTATTTTTCTTACTGCTTCCAATATATTCTTCTTCTCCTCAGTTCTAAATTTATTGTCCTTACCCTTTTTATCTTTAGAGAAGTAAATTTCAAATAGGTCAGTCTTAGTTGTTTCACTCATTTTTCCAGCCTAAAAGATCATAAAAAAGAAAATTAGGTTTTGTTTGATCTAAAACTCGAAAATTTAACTTATTAATATACCAATCTCTTGCATTATCCTTTGCGTCTACTGTAAGAAATCTAACTCCCATAAAATCATTAGATTTTGTTGCAATTGCTACGGATAGTTTAAACAAATATGTCCCAACTTTTAAGCCATTGCTCTTTCCTTGATGTTGATAATCCTCATGGACAGCGATCCTTCCTATTTTAAGAGAAGGAAACGTTTCGTACTTATTCCTTAGAAAAACTTTAGAAAAAAAATTCTCTCTCAATTCCTTTTCTTCCTTTCTGACAATTATGCTATCGGTCAATAGCGTAATATATCCTACTGTTATTTCATCTTTTGAGGCTAATAAAGTTGTTCCAATAAAGTCACTGTGATGATTTAGTGCTTTCTCTTTAAGAAAACGATTTAATTTAAAATGATGCTCTTCATTGCCACAACTAAATGACTCAACATTAGAAGAACTATCTAACTTTGCATAAGATAAAGAGGTCATTAGGCTTCATTTTAGTCTAAAAGAGCAACGCATTCGTCTAGGAATTTCTCTTGCTCTGATGACAAAGTTTTATTATTTATCTCCCGATAAAAAACCTTAGCAGCTCTACCTTTAAGTACTGGAGTTGGCCTTAATTCTTCCGTCATCATCTCTACCTCTTCTTATCTCTTATGAGTATTATTTGTTTAAATAGGTTTATTAGTACTTTAAAGTAAGAAAAGCACTTGTTTTTAAAGATGAAGGTGGTTGAAAGTAAGAGTTTTAAACTATATTTCTTAAAAGTTAACTAAAATCTATCCTATAAAAATTATGTTTCTCATCAATCAATACTTTGGCATCAGGCCTAAGCAGATCATAACAGACATAGGTAAAGGGTAGGAATGGCTCCACAAAAGCATGTACTTCCTGTCTGCTCATACCTTGGCCTTTATCTTCTTTCAATTTCTTTTCCTGCAATGATCTCCATCTCTTATGAACTTCAGAAGAATCTGCTTTCAGCATGATCTGATAGTCTAATAACTTCCATATCGGCTGATATTCTTTGATGAAAGCCAGGACTACTTTATGATGCCGTCTTTGCGGATCAAGTTTTCCTATGCCTAAGTTGTTTTTCTTAGAGATCTCCAAAAATCTTTGGGAAGATACTTCAGGTATGCCTACACACCATCCTTCCAATATCACAAAATTCTGCCTTCCCTTTACTGTTCTTGTTCTCTTGAGGACATCTCCTTTTCCATCATGCAGCGATTTGTCAAAAATAGGGATTTCAAAATCCTTTCCGGCTTTCGCTTTTTTCAAGGTCTCAAATAATAACTTTACGCGATGTGTTCCCGGCAAACCGCGTGAAATCTGATAAAAGGGATTGGAAGGATATTTCTGTTGCAATTCCTTTCTTTCCTTCCAGCTCTTGTAGAAATCATCTATGGAAAAAGACTGCACCAGAAAACCTTTCTTCTTCAGCTGTTTTTCAAGAAATGTTGCGAGGGTAGTCTTACCAGTTCCCTGGCCGCCTTGGATGCCCACGATGATCGTGCCTTTTGTGCCTTTAGCACAGATCTGCTGCAATCTCCCAGCTATCGGAATAATGATCCTCTCTTCTTCTTCTTTGGTGAAGGCGCGTTCTCCCACTGCAGCCAGAAAGAAAATAATCTATTTAAAGGTAACTTCAACTTCATTTAAACTCATCAAAATATATTTAAAGTAAATTCAAGATCAGTCAGCCATGGCAAAATCAAATTTCCTTTTAGTCGATCTAAATGAGCCAAAGACTAAGAAACTGGCAGAAACCATCACTAGTGAAACCAGCAGGAAAATTCTTAACCAGTTAGCTGAAAAGGAAGATACTGAAACAAATATCGCTAAATTGCTCAACCTGCCCATCTCTACTGTCCACTACCACTTACAAAAACTACATGAAGCTAGCCTTATCACTGCAGAAGAATTCCATTACAGCCAGAAAGGGCGGGAAGTTCTGCATTACAAATTAGCGAACAAGTACATTATCATCGCGCCTAAAGCTGTTTCCGGGTTAAAGGAGAAGTTGAAAGGTATCTTGCCTGCTGCGTTAGCTGCTTTAAGCATCAGTGCAGTTATAAAACTGATCCAAACAAGTTCTAAAGTCCCTCAAGTTCAGACCGTAGAATCTTTAGTTGCTGATTCAGCTTCTTTGGCCCAGGAGGCAGCGTTTAAGACAGCTGTTCCTATAACTCCTGCAGTCCAATCACAGCCAGATATCGCCTTATGGTTCTTGGTAGGAAGTATCGTCGCTTTGGTAATTTATGTGGTAGTAGAATTGATAAGAGAGAAAGTAAAGAGATAATTCTCCATCGCCGAGCTAAGTTTTAAAAATAACAGATAAAATAAGCTTATTCTAGGCCTATTTACATGACATTAGAAAACGTTGTTGGACATCTAAAAGAAGGATACAAGCAACTTCAGCCAGGCACTATGCTGCACGTTGATCAATTGATGAACGAACGTAGAAGTAATGCCGATTTATGTAATCAGTGGTTCTATACTGCTGATGGTGAAGTATATTTGCTTGATGGCGCTCTTAAAACTCCTGCTCTGGCAATAACTCGAGAAGCTCACAATCCTATTTTGCAAAATATTGATGATGCGTTTGAACAATTGGCTAAGAAGCAAAATTACCACCCTAGTCAAACCGATATTCAGCAAGCTCTTGTCGCACCTGAGACTGTGCTTATAGCTTTGCCTAATTTACGTTTGCGCGGAAACGAAGCAGAATGGAGATATTTAGCAATAAACACAACTCCTGCAAAGTATGGCAAACTTAACGATGAAGAGCGAAAGCTTGCTGAACGTGTGTACGGCCAAGGAGATGACTTTGCTCAAAATATGAAAATGCTCAAAGAGGCTAAGATTGGTGAAACTAAAATTTATGTTTTGAATCCAGATTATGTTAGACAACATGCAGAAGAAGGTACAGTTGCGCGGGCCTCTTGGCTTTACAATTTCTATAACTATTCCAGTTTCGACGCCAGTGATCGTGATTTCAATAATCTCAACCGCGTCCGTGGGGTACGTCGGAAATGCTAATACCTACCAATTTACAACATAAAAACATGGTCTCTGTGAAATAACATTTCTCGCGCTGAATTTCTGCTAAGAAAATAAATAGTTACTAAAAAATCAATAAAAATAAAAAATAAAAAATTTACTTTTTTTTATCCTGCTGTTTACTTCTGCCGAAGTTCTTCGAGCACAGCCAGGCCAGGACTGCCACAACTGCGTATGGAATCAATCCTACCATCAGTTTTAGCAAATTGTTCAGGCTGTTCAAAAACTTAGTAACCAGTTCGGAAAACTTGACTAACACCGCATCCACATACTCAGACTGCTTTTCAGTTACAGTCACATAGACAGTAGAGTATGATACTCGCTCTCCAGTCGTCTTAAGCTGTTCTTCCAGAAACTTGATAGTTCTTTCCTGGTTGAAGATACGGTCGCTCAGCTGGATCTTGTCTTCAACGGTAGTAGCTTCGGACAGCATCTGCTTATAGCGGGCTAACCTTTCTTTTTCTGAAGCCAGTTCGCTTTCCAAGTTTACAGCCTGTTCGGTAATGTCGTCTGCACTTTCACTAAAGGAAGTTACTTCGCCGATATCTTTCAATTGGCTGACAAAAGCTTCGTACTTTCCTTCTTCTACCTTAACAGTATAAGTTCCTGAATAGTATGATCTTCGCCCATCACCATAATCATACTTTTGTGCATTCTCGTTCAACAACAATGCATCGGCAGTCTTTATGATGCTTTTGAGCTTGCTTTCTGCTTCCTTAAATGTTCCGCGTTCTACTTCTGCGGAAAGAGAAGCAGTTTTTGTTATCATTCGGGCGCTTTCTTCCGGAGCAAATCCTTGGTCATAATAGCTCGGCGATGGCATACCTATCCCCGCTTTGGAATCTGCGACAATCCCGCCGTACGCTCTTTCCCCAAATCCGGCTTGAAGCAGATCCTGTTGCACAGTTTCCACTGCCGGCAAACCCATAAACAATATTAACACTGCTGCCAACAGCAGCACAATAAGCCAGTTCTCTTTTATCTTTTGAAATTGTTCTCTAATAGTCATGGTTTATACCTCCATTTAGCTATCTTAGTTATAGAAAACAAAAGTAATATATAAATGCTTTAAAGACTTTGAAATGGATTGAAGTTAAAGAATATTAAAGTAAGAATATTAGAAGCCTATTTTTTATTATTTTGGCAGATTTTCTCAAGGCCTAGTCCTCTCCGGATCTCTGGGCAGCAATACTGCTTCCCGGACGTTATCCAGCTTCAAAAGTCTCTGGGTGATCCTATCCAAACCAAATCCTGCTCCGCCATGCGGAGGGACTCCGTATTGGAAGATTTCTGCATACTCGGCCATCTGATCTAAGTCAATACCTTTGGCTTTTGCTTGCTTTTTCAGAATTTCGTACCTATGTTCCCGTTGCGCGCCGGAACATATCTCTACTCCATTGAATAATAAATCAAATGATTTAGTCACATCTGCTCTGCCTTCTGGCTTCATATGATAAAACGGCCTGACCGCCGAAGGAAATAAAGTCAAAAATACAAATTCACACCCGTATTTCTCTTTCACCAGCTCGCCCAACATACGTTCACCTTCTGCATCAAGATCTTCATCGTCTTTGTACTTCTTTCCTTTCTTAGCAAGCATTTTCTTAGCTTCTTCCATGGTGATGCGGGGAATTTTGGTAGGAGTTTCCAGTGTTACCCCTAATTGCTTCAGCTCTTCTGCCGCTTCTTTGGGCAGCTGGCTCATCAGATCGATAAACATCTCTTCGATGAAATCCATAACATCATCATAATCTTCGATAAATCCCATCTCAAAGTCTACGCCGGTGAATTCGGTCAGATGCCGGGCAGTATGTGATTTTTCCGCTCTAAATACCGGTCCGAACTCATACACCCGTTCAAAACCGCCGGCCACGAACATCTGCTTGTAAATTTGAGGAGATTGTGCCAGATATGCGGGTTTCCCAAAATAATCAACAATAAACAACTCCGCTCCCGATTCTACCCCGATGGTGGTTATCTTGGGAGTATTGATATTAGTGAATCCATTATTATCAAAGAAATTAGTCAGGACTTTAGTGATCTTACCTCTTATTTTGAAGATAGCCTGCTTTTTCAAGTTTCTGGTATCTAAAAAGCGATGGTCGATCCGCTTGTCAATATGAGTCAGCCCTTTATCAGAGTTATCGATCGGCAACGGCGTGGCGGAGGAAGAAAGAACCTTTATTTTCTTGATCAGCACTTCGATTCCCCAGCGAGATTCTTTGTTTTTGGCGGGAGTTCCTACTATTTCTACTACCGATTCGTTAGTTATACTGCCCATGGCAGTAAAAGAATCCTCTTCCGTCTTACCTTTCAGTGCAATGGTCTGCATATCCCCGCTTCTATCACGAAGAATCAGAAATTTGATCTTGCTTAAGTTCCTTAGGTCCTGCACCCATCCTTTGAGCAGAACGTCTTTATCCAGATGCTCCGGAAGCTGATTAATTAAGATTCTTTTCATGAAATCACAAATAAAGGTCCCCTTTTTATTATTTTCTATATAAAATTTATAATTTTAGAAAAATTTGGAAAAAACCTAAAAAAGAAGAAAGAAAAAAGAAAATAAAAAAATTAAAAGTTTATCTTCGTTTTTTCTTTGCTGCTGCTTTTTTCTTAGCCATCTATCATCACACCTCTTTAATTAATGATTGTTGAAAGAAGTAAATACTTTTACCTATTTAAATGTTACTTAAATTCAACTTTATCTGAATTTTTTATTTTTTCTGCGGCAACGATTTTTTTCAACGCTAGGACATACGCGGCAGTCCGGAAACTTTTTTTGTCGTCGGAGAATTCCTTCCAAATCTGCTGGAAGGCAGAAATCATCTTTTCCTGCAGCTTTTTCTTGACATCCTGCTCGCTCCATGATTGGTTTTTCTTGTTTTGCACCCATTCAAAGTAAGAGACCGTGACTCCGCCGGCATTGGCAAGGATATCCGGAAGGACCAACACTTTTCTCGTCGATAAAATCTCATCGGCTTCCGGTGTGGTCGGGCCGTTGGCCAGCTCTAAGACAATTTTTGCTTTGATGTTCTTGGCGTTTTTTTCTGTGATCACTCCGCTTAAGGCAGAAGGGACCAATATTGAAGTATTGCATTCTAAGAGCTCTTGGTTGCTGATTTTTACTCCTTTTGCATATTCTGATACTGCGCCTTTTGTTTCTTTTACTTTGATTAGCTCATCTATATCGAGTCCTTTCTGGTCGTAAATTCCGCCTTTGGAATCGGAAACGGCAACGATGATATATCCTCGCTCGGCCAACAACTTTGCCATATTCATGCCGGCATTTCCAAAACCTTGGATGGCAACTTTCTTCTCTTTCAAACCAACTTTTTTTACTGCCTCTTCTAAGACGTAAACTCCGCCAAGCGCAGTAGCGATATCCCTAACTTTAGATCCGCCCAATTCCAATGGTTTTCCGGTGATAAAAGCGGGAGCTTTTTTACCGGTCAATTTTTGATATTCGTCCAGCATCCATCCCATTATCTCGGGAGTGGTATACACGTCCGGAGCAGGAACGTCGGTGTCCGGACCAAGATACTTGTAAAAAGCACGGACATACGCCCTACTGAGTTCCTCTAATTCCTTTTTGCTCAATTGTTTAGGATTAACGGTGACTCCGCCCTTTCCGCCGCCGAAAGGAAGATCGGTGACTGCGGTCTTGATGGTCATCCAGAACGCCAGCGATGTCACTTCATCTTCAGAAACTTCCGGATGATAACGGATACCTCCTTTGTATGGCCCTCTAGCATTATTGAATTGCACCCGATAGGCAGGATAATTTTTTCCATTTACAGCTAATTCCGCTTTGAGAATATTATTAGGCGTTTGTAATAATTTTATTTCCTTATCACTAAGATTAGCTAAAGGGGCTATTTTTTCTAGGAATTTGATCACACTTGTAAATGACATGCTGTTTCCAGAAGCCAATGAGATTTTAAATCTTATGGATTTTATTTTAAATATGAGGGATAAGATATTCTCCTACCTTCTGTTTCAAAATTTCATAACGTTGTTTGGTTGCTGGGAAGGATAAGACATAATCTCTGGTTGACGCATATGTTTTCTTTTTCTCAACGCCGGCAGGAATGATTGTTCCTTCCGGAAATTGTCTTCTGGTCAAATCTATCTCTTGCTCTCCTATCCGGTTAAAGTAATGAGAAATAACTTTTCCATCAGGATGCTTAGCTTCTGCCCAGACAATTCCCCCGCCTAGATAATCATTGACAATAAGCGCAGTAACTGCACATTGGCCCCAAGCAGGATTATCACGGTTCCATCTTTCCGGATCAGAACTAGTCTCTTTGGCCCAAGATTTACTAAGAGCTTCTTCCAATTTTGATAATTTATATTCTGTCAATTACAAAGTTCACCCTTTCTCTTATAGACATAAAAGGAACGACAGCCACATCATACCCTAGTTCCCTATACGTTTCTTCATGTAAAATTCTTAATTGTCGCACCATCTCTAGAGGCTCTCTACGAATCTTATCTTGTTGGTAGCCAGGAATAAGGTCAAATACAAATACCCCATCATATCTATGCTCTTGGAAAGCTTTTACATAGGCTACCGGAACTTTAGTCCTAGTCCCATAATATCTGAAATAGGCAAGTTCATCAGGTATTCCGCGATCAAGAAAAGCAATTTCGCTGTCAGCAGGAATCTTTGCCTCTAATTCCAATTGCTTTTCAATCAATGCTTCTAAGAAAGCATCTAATTTAGCCCAAGGAAGAATATCTCCACCAACGGCAAGCTGTTCTGAAATTACTAGCGTTGCGGCTTCAGGCACGATTGAAAATCCATGCCTAGCTAGCTCATTAAGAGTGGAAGTTTTTCCAGAATACGCCGACCCGGTCAAAACATATTTTTTAGCCATATTTTTTAGCTTTTTAGCCCCGTCTTATCTTGTTTAGCTCTAGTTTAGCTATACTTTGCCATTATTTGAAGAGTTTATTAAAAATTATTTTAGTAATCTATCTCAATCAAATCTCCTTCCTGCGGGATGTAATTGCCAAAGGCAGTAGATTCGTTTCCGTTCACTTTCATATGCAGGTCACTGCTACAGTACTGTTTCTTATCAAAAGTCAGGCATTGTGTATCCAAGACGAGGGCCGCTTTCTCCAATATATAATATAGAGGCAGCTTAGAAGTGAACGCTTGGGCTTTATTTCCGGCAAATTTGACAAATATGTCCCTTTCACTGCTTCGCTCTTCTAAAGTAACATTTTCGATCTGTACAGTAAATGAAACGGGACTTTGAACATATTCATAATAATTCTTTTCTTCGCAAGAATTTACCAAACAAAGATTCTGCAGGCATAACACGTTTACTGGTTTGTCTTCACAAAGCAGATAGCAATCCGCATCGGTGTTACAGATTCTTGGTTCTGTTGCAGCAGAATCAGAAGAACTGTTAAGTATGCCCGGCACCACAAACCCTAACACCAGCATCACTAAAAATACCGCTATCATCACTTTACTAAACAATTTTTCGGTCTTTGCCACTAAACAACCCCTTGATTCATTTAATTAAGAAAATAAATAAAAGAAATAATTAAATATTTCTATTTTGATTCAACTACCAGGTTTCCTCTCATCCCGCGCCAATCTTCACAGCTGCCGCAGGTAAAATCGTATGTTCCTGCTTTATCTGCGGTGAAAACCACTTCGGTAGTCCCGACTACTTTTTTCTCAACTCCCAGAGAGGGAACCGCAAAGGTGAAATCTAATCCTGAAGGAACTACAGTAAGAGCTACCTTACTTCCCTTCTTGACTCTCAGCACATTTGGCTGGAAAACCCATTTCTTAGCGTTAAGAGTTAATTTGGTTGTTCCCTCGGTTGCAGAGTCGCTCGATGATTCCCCCTTTTCTTCAGGAGTTCCTGTAGCAAGATCTGGATCACTGACGGCTGGTTCGGTTTCGACATCTACTTCCACATCTAATTGTTTAGAATCGGCTTCTTTAGGATTGACTTCTTTAGGTTTGGCTGTATTCTCTTCAACTTTAGTATCAAGAACATCTTTATCCGTATCCAATCCCTGTGGGAAAAACAATTTGCCATCCTTGGTAAGGTAAGAATCAACTGTTTGCCCGGCCACGGCCAAGGTCACTTTATATAATGAATCTAATTCTTCAGAAGACTGCACTTCAGCTTGAAAAGGAAACTGAAGCAGTTGGGTATTTACATATTCCAATACTTTTTGTTCGGCTTCCGGAAGGCTTACTGTTGCTGCGCCGGTTACCGCACCCTTTTCAGAAAAATTAAATCCCTGAGTAAATAAGGACAAGACCAATAAAACCAAAGCTAGTCCGGTCAATGCTTTCCAGGTAGATGCTTCCTTAAATAAGCCTGAACTCTTATGATCGTCCTCCCACGGATTGATCGGTGAGGAAGTTTCCACCATCGGTTTAGTCTCTTTTGTTGTTTCCTTTAAAGATTCTTTTGCTGGCTTGATGTTAATCGTCACTGTTTCTTTTTTAGGCATCGTTTCCTTCTTAGGGGAAGCTTCAAAGCCTTTTTTATCCTTAAGCGATTCTTTTGCTTCATCAGCTTTTTCAACTGCAGCAAGTTTTTCTTCCATTACCATCGGTTTAAGCTTGACCACAGCGCTTTTTTCACTTTTCTTTGCCAAACTCTTCTTAACCAAGAGAGAACTTGCTTTCTTCTGCGTTTTATGCAGACGCAGTTCCGGAGCATGTTCGCGAGGCTCAATTTTTATATCCTGGCTCTTGGAGGCAGTTGCTGGAGGAAGATCTTCAAGATCCTCAATAAATTCCTCTCCAAAAAAAGAATCTTCAAGTTCATCTAATTGTTTTTGTTCCATCAAAAAACACCCCTTGTTTTCTGTTTTTTTTGAGGGTTTCAAAAAAATCCTTGGTTTTTTTGTCACCAGGTAATATCACCCTCACTTTTTCTATGTTCAGGAACGTGGGTAAAAAGTTTATAAACATTTATATGGTTGAAGAAATAGGTTTCAATAAGATTTTAGATATAACACTTCCTTCTAAGAAAAGTCTAAGAAAATAACCTTGCTAGCAGGCCTTGTTTCTTTTTTGGTTTTAGACAATGGTTATCAGGGAGATAAGTGTTGTAAAGCGCTTCTTTGGGAATGTCTCGTTGGTACCTGGTGCCTGAATCTTTATTGGCCCCGAATTTTCCTTCAAGCATATCTTTTGCTAGGACAGCGTCCGGATAGGTCTTGATAAATATTTTTCTTTGATGGATTAGTTCGTACGTATTTACCGTCTTCCTCTTACCATCTTCAAGCCCCATTATACTGCCTTCGCTAGCCATCTCTATATCAAAGAGTTCTAATTCTTCTGCCACGGTTATTTTTTCAATTCCGATATTTTCAGTAAAGTATTGCCACTGGATGGCTAATTTACTTTTATCTTCATAAGGAGAGAGGTAATGATCAGGCTTTAAATTTGGAACAAGCATCTTCATGAATATATCTAATTCATCTGCAGTGTATAATCCGATGGTTGGAGCGATATGGTACCAAACTCGATGAGAATCTTGTTTTAGTGGCTTCGGCGCACTTAAAGTAATCTGCCTTTGAAAGTTTAGTTCTTCTTCTTTACGGATGATAGTAACATTTAGATTTGTTTCCAACTGGTTTTCAATAATGTTCAAAAGGCTGACCATTATATTAGTCTAATATTTTTAATAGATATATAATACTTTTGCATTTGTCAAAATAGATGTTAACCTCATTCAGGACAGAATCCTCAGCACGAAATAATTTTTGGATCTCACAATTATTCTCAACCGTAGATATCTTTAAATATATCCTGTCCGTAAGCAACTTTGGGTGAGATGATGGATATTCGCAAAACAAGAACATGCGAACGATGCAAAGGAGTTGTTCTTCTTGATCAAGTACGATTATATCCTAAAAGTGATAATAAGAATTTCTTAGTCTGCATGAATTGCTGTGAGGAACTTAAGAAAGCAAGCGCAGGGAATATCCCCACTACTGACTTGAAGGCAAAGAATCTGATACCTTCTGCCTTAGTCAAATATAACTGCACCCGCTGTAATTATAATTTCAGAGCTGATAATTCCAGAGCCGGTTTGACCTACAACCTGCAGTGCCCTTATTGCGGAAAAACTGACCGCTTACAAAAAGTACTGAGCAAAGGACCGGGAGCTCCTGGCGCAAGGGTGTGAAAACCATGTTATACATTCATCAGCTTACTCATCTCTCGGCCAAGATGGCTGATTTGGAAAGCGTGTATCTTGTCCGAGATTTAAGAGAAAAAGTAAAGCTTCCGCTCAAAGAAGAGGTGATGGAAGAAGCGTTCTGCGAATTTTTTGTCTCTTCCAGCGAACTACAGGTTATCGAAGAAACAGCAGCCTTGGTTGAGCCCACTATTGAGTCTATTAAATCATTAGCGCAATTAGGATCAGAGCTATACGAAGCAGTCAGTCTGCAGCGAGCCACCCAAGCCTTAGCTCCGATCACTGCGGCATTGGAGAGTAATTTATCCTATTTGCAACAAGTGCAGGTGTGGCAGGCTACTTCCTCCTCAGCCTTAGCGGAGTTGCTGAATCAGATCCCTAAATTGCGCACTCAAGAAGAAAAGTTGCGGGTAAATGAAGAAGTGAAAGGCTTATTCCAGTTTTTACTGCGCAATCAAGGGTTTGTGTTCCATGCTCCGGATATGGTACATGAAGGTCCTGTCGCTCAAGTCAATGGTTTATTGGAAAGTATGCAAAAAGGATTCTTTTTCCATGTCTCTTTAGAAGAAGAGTATAATAAGGTTGATTTTAATACCATCAAACGAAGACTCCCGACAGAGGAATTACAGCGAGTCGAAGCGATTGAGCAGAATATTCTGAAGATCAAGAAAGGCGTGGACGCCGCTTATAACGCCAATATGAGGATGGTTAATCTTTCGGTGATATTATACTCCTATGTAAAGTGGCTGAGTAACAAATAAAAGAATTGCTTAAATTTCAGGCATCCCATCGTTCGCTTCGCTCACTTCACAGCAAGCTGTGGGGTATTGCCTGAAATTTTCACTTCGTGACCAGCAATTCTTAATTTCAATTTTTGGGTCGTAGCAAGCTACGGGGTATTATACCCAAAATTGAAATAAAAATCCCAACCATAACAAGCAAAGGAGTATTCTGGAATAAATAAGGAGATTAAACAATAGATGATTGAACAATAAATATGCTTTATGCCCAAAACTATATAAATAATCTTTATTCTGGCTTTAATATGCGTCCGTGGCTAAGCGGCTAAAGCGGTTCCCTGCAGAGGAACAGATCGAGGGTTCGAGTAAGTTTCCGTGGAACAAAACTAGAAGCGGAGCTTCGACTTTCCCTCCGGGCGCTTATTTTTATTTCAATTTTGGGTCTAATACAAGAAAGCGTAGCCTTCTGTACAGAAAAGAAGTAGTTTCTTCTTTTCTTGTACCCCGTAGCTTGCTACGGCCCAAAAATTGAAATTAAGAATTGCTGGGATGCAAGAAAGACAAGGTCTTTCTGCACAGAAATGTTGATATTTTCACATTTCTTGTGCCTGAAATTTAAGCAATTCTTTTATTTACTGTAAGCACATAAAGTTTAAATACTAACATTTTAGCAAAAAAAAAGTAAAATGAATCAAGATTTAACAAAAACAAATGATTCTACATTGGATACCTTAGTGAATGGTATCCAAAGACATATGGGGCGGGGAGTTATTATCAGTCCGTTTAATTCTTATAAAGATCCTACATCCCTGTATTACGTCGCTTTAACCCATGTACAGTATACTACTGCAGAAGTAAAGGCAGAATTGGGAGTAATAATCGATGACACATTGATGAATCCCCGCATCAAAGATAATGTTTTATACGGGGAAGTGCGATTTGGTAATGAGCGGGGTCAAGGAATCGGCTATGATATGCACTCAGCCCCTCTCAAGGGAAGTGTCGGCGCTCTTGGTGAAAGGATAGACCTTATGATTGACGGTCCCTTAGGCAACGGCGTTTTTAGGGAAGCTTCTGATAGTTATGATGGGTTTGTAAGCTCTTCAAAATGGGATAATTCGGTAATCGTACCCAACTTAAGTCCAATCCAACCAGCCAGGTATTTGGAAGAGATAACTCCTTTAGTAAAAAAATTGATCCCCACTAGACGATTAGCAGATATAACTAAAACCTGTTCAGAAATCTTAAGCAGAAACGGCAACGACGGAAGAGTTTCCATGCAGGTTCATGATGAAACGCGCCGCCTTGCTACTTCAGAAGGGACAGTCATCCGGGAAGGATTTTTTGGCTATGCAGTAACATTCGAAGTTGAAACCCGCGGCGGCAGCAAGAAAGATGCACCCATGAAATTTTCTCAATATATGTATTTTACCAATGAAAATACTGAAACTATCGAAAAAAGGATGTTAGGGTTAGCGAGATGGATGTCAACAGAAGTCAACAAACGAAAGAGAAATACCGTGGAAGTGACAAACGGCCTTTATCCGGCGTTGCTATATCAGGGAGCGATGGAGACACATCTGCATGAATGTTTTGCACATTTCCTTGCTTCCGATGAAATACTGAATTTTGATTCTACCAGTTTAGGTTGGGAAAATTACGGAAAGATGTGTACTAATCCTAATCTGCAGGTTTATTCTAATCCGGGGTTGGAAGGAAAATGGGGAAGCATGAAATTTGATCATGAAGGAGTTCCCGCGAAACGAAGATTGCTGGTAGAAAATGGGATAATACGCGGATACTTGACCGATAGGAATGGTGCTTATCATTTAAGCAGATTGACGGGAACGAAAATCATGCCCGGAGATGCCAGGATTGGATATCCCCGCGACGGTAATGATCCGGTCTCTCAACCAAGAATTTCTAATCTGGAAATTGAATACACTTCATCTACGACAAAGACTAAGAGAGAGATGTTCCGGCAATTTGTTAAATATTTACAAGATAATAAAATTGAGCAAGGGATTTTGCTTCCGCATTCCAGCAGTGCTGCCTGCACGCCTGGAGATGGGATTATAGAAGCTAACCCTGATTTCCCATATGTGGTTACCGCTGATGGAAAGATGTATCCCGCAAGATTTATGGATACCAGAACTGATTTACATACATTCCTGAACAATATAGTATCTATGGGCGGACCGGCAGAGTACGTCGCTCATGAATGCGGCACCTGTGATGAAAACGAAACCAGCTGGCGGTGGGTAAGGGCAGGTATTACTTGCCAGAGCGGAATAGTGAAAGACCTTCATGTCCACACCACCAGGCCAGAAGAGCTGCGCCAGCCGAATATAAGGAAAATCCTTAAAAGCGGCTATTTCTAACCATATACACGGGTGTGAGCTTCCGGGGCCACAAAAATGCATGGGCATTTTTTAGGGAATGACAGGGATTTCTGCTCTTTTCATTTAAAGCAAGATTTTTAAGGCCAGAGATTATTTATTCTTCATGTCAAAAAAATCCATCTCTTCCTTGGAACTTACTGCATTGGTCAATGAGCTGCAATTTTTGGTAAATGGAAAATTATCTCAGATTTATCACCCGGAAACCAACGTATTGCTATTGCAGCTGCATGCTCCTGGAAAAGGGAAACAGCTGCTGAAGATTATTTCAGGAAAATGGCTTTGTCTCACTAAGCAAAAAGAAAGCGCCTTAAAACCATCTGGATTCTGCATGCAGCTGCGGAAATATATTGATAATGCAATCATTAAAGATTTGTATCAGCAAGGATCTGAGAGAGCAGTAATTTTTGAACTTGAGAAAACGGAGAAGTATTTTTTGATTATTGAACTTTTTTCCAAAGGGAACATCATTCTTACTGATGCAAAAAATATCATCATTACTGTCTTAGAAAGCCAGGAATGGAAAGACAGGACTGTCAAACCAAAGGAAAAATATGCCTTCCCGCCGTTAGAGATAAATTGGAAAGAATTGGCGGCCAAAAAACTGCAGGAGATCCTGAAGAAAAGCGAGAAACGGAATTTGGCTACCTCATTGGCAACAGAGATAGGTTTAGGCGGCTTGTATGCAGAAGAGCTCTGCCGGCAAGCGGAAGTTGATCTAAATGAAACCCCCAGCAAGGTAACCGCAAAAGAAATAGAAAGGCTGATAGGTACGCTAAAGAATTTTGTACTTGCGATAAGCACGCCAAAAGGATATATCTACGAAAATGAAATCACTCCTTTCCCGCTGCTGGAGAAAAAGCCGCTGCTAGAGAAGGAAACTTACAATGAAGCGATTGATACGCTGAAGTTATCCGAGAAACTGTCTCCGTATCAGAACAAGATAAAAACTTTACAACGGACCATCGCCGAACAGGAAGAAGCAATCAAGAATCAAGAAGAAAAGATAAGTATTGGTTCTCAGAAAGGAGAACTGATCTACGAGAAATATACTGCCTTACAAAAGCTGCGGGAGATCGTAGAACAATTGCGGAAAAGTAAAAATTGGGCTGAGATTGCCAAGGAATTGAAGAAAGAGAAAAAAATAAGCAAGATCAATTTAGAAAAGAAAATTATTACTATTGATCTATAGTTATCCATGATTCAGGAATCGTTTGTATTTTTGGAAAAGTGCAGTATTGCGAGAGAAAATTCTTTCTGGAAGCAGGGAATTAAAGACTGGCGGGAATTCTTAGCACGGGACAAAGTAACAGGAATCGCGGCGGCCAAAAAAGAATTTTATAACCGAAAAATCAGGGAAGCGCAACAGGCATTGTCGGAAGAAAATGCCGCTTATTTTGTAGGAAAGCTTCCGGCAAAAGAGATGTGGAGATTGTATCAGTATTTTAAGGAAGATTGTTGTTTTCTGGATATTGAAACTGATTCATATGGGAATGTTGTGGTGGCGGGAATTTCTAATTATTACAATACCAATACCTTTGTGAAAGGATTTAATCTGGAAAGGAATTTGTTGGAGAGAGAGTTGAGAAAGTATAAGCTGCTGATAACTTTTAACGGAGGAGCATTTGACCTGCCCAAACTGAAGAAGCAACTGCGATTGGAAGTAAAGATGCCGCATATTGACCTGAAACCTTTGTGTGTGAAATTGAATCTGAAAGGGGGATTAAAAGAAGTAGAGAAAATGTTGAACCTGAAACGGCCTTCACACCTTTACGGAAATCCGGTGGAATTATGGAAAGCATTCCATGCTTCCGGAGACCGGGAATATCTGGAATTGTTAGTTGATTACAATAAGGAAGATATTGAAAATCTGAAAGGGGTCATGGATGTTGTGTATAGAAAGATGAGGGATAAAATACTAGAAAAGTATTTATATCAGCAGCCCTCTTAATAAAATTATGGCAACTAATACCAGTGGTGATTGTCGTTGGCAATCTTACTAAATTCTTTTTATTAGTTGCAAATCTTTTTGATTCAGACGTGTTGATTTTATCTTCTAGAGATAGTTCTACTTTCTTTACTTGGCGTTGGAACTGAAGTCTCCATTTCATACTGCGGAGGCGTAGTTTAACGCTAAAATATTCTGCTCCAACCAGAAAGTTCTGAGTTCAATCCTCAGCGTCTCCATTCAATAAACAAGTGAGGAAAAGAAAAATGAAAACAGAAAATAAGCATGGATCAGAACAGAATAGTGAAAGTATACGAAAAATAGAAATAAATAAGAATTACTGTCGGTGGCGTTTTAGCACCAAGCTTAGAAGATAAAACACAAAAAGCATTTTTTGGTCTTGGATTTGATGCCGCCGGAACCCCTATAGATATATTGCCCATTTATTTGTTATACTCCTTCCTAGATGATTTTAGCTTGTTAGTTGTAGACGAATTTTTAAAAATAAATGGTAAAGATGACAGTTTGATTGAGAGCGGAAGAGACAGACTGGTACAAGCACTGGAAAAATTTACCGCAGTGTATGGTTTTAAGACCAATATTTTGTTCTGTTCTGAGTTTATGAGTTCTGAAGGATATAGTTCTATTTTTCAGGAAACTACGGAAAGAATTAGAAGTTCAAATTTAACTGAAAAACTGATAGAAACTGTTCCTGAAAATAAAAGACAGCTTAGTGGAGCAAGAGATTATCCCATGCATGAATTATCATGTATTCAATTTCTGGCTTCCCGTAGTTTTTCGTTGAAAGTAGGTCCGACCAAGGAGAGACAGTACGATAGGATTATGCAAGCACTTAATTCGAGCATCTCATTTGGCTATCTTCTTGATGCCTACGCTTTAGGAACTAAAACTGCAGATGTTGTTGTTCATTATGTTCCTAGTTCTCGTGGACCAAATAACGGACAAAGAATTTTCTTAGAGGATGATGAAAGAAAAGTTCGACAAAAACTGGAGCAAAGTTGTGATGAAGCCTTGCGGTATTTTTGTAAAATTGCTTCAGTGAGTGGGCACATTTTGGGATTAGATTGCTGTGAAGAGGATGAGATCAATTCTTTGTATGGGAAAAAGCTGAAACGCAAAGCTATCGCTCTTGTTCTAGACAATATCATAAAACTATATAAGGAGGCATAAAATGAAACAGATAAGAATAGGAGTACTAGGCGGAATTGGTCCTGAAGCGACAGGATTTTTTTATTTGAAATTAATTGAGAGACTGCAGAATTCCGGCTTGATCAATAGTAATCAGGATTTTCCTCAAATTATTATCAACAGCATTCCTGCTCCTGAATTGATTTTTGATAAAGTTGAAAATACTGATTTAGAGATGTACAAAAAAGGACTTCAAGAGCTGGATAAGATGAATCTTGATTTTATAGTGATGGTTTGTAATACTATCCACCTTTATTACGTCTATCTGCAGTCAGGAATCGCGACAGAACTCATCAATCTACGGGAAGAGGTGAGTAAAAAAATAAAAAACAGGGGTATAAACAAAGTAACGATTGTAGCCACGCCAAGTACCATTTCATCAGGTTTGTATGCCTTTGAAGAGATTAATTACCTTAACCCTAACGAAAAAGAGATCAAAGAATTGAGCGAGGCCGTATTTAATTTTAATAAAGGCGCTGATAAAAATATCCAGAGAGAAAAGGCTGAAAGAATAGCAAAAAAATATCTCTCTCAGGGATCTCAGATGATATTGCTTGGTTGTACTGAATTTGCGGTGATGCTGGAAGATACGCCAATACCGAAATTGAATACCATTGATGTGCTTGTAGATTGTGTTGTTGAAAGATGCAGAAAAGAAATGCTTACCAGAGAAAAAGTATTGGGAATGAGAAATAAGTCGTGAATTACAGAAGAAAGTTTTTTATATCAACAGAAATTTTCTGTTTTTGGATGTACCGAAAACAGCCTTTGTTTTCCGTACAAACCAAAAGTTCTGAGTTCAATTCTCAGTGTCTCCATTCAATAAACAATGGAGGGAAAGGAAAAATGGAAGTTACAAGACACGGATTTAAATCGCCGACCATAGCCATAGTTGGCGGAGTACATGGAAATGAACCTATTGGCGTAAAGGCTATTAGGAAACTAAAGCATTTGGATATAAAAGGTTCAATGAAATTCATTGTCGCTAATGAGAAGGCATTGCAACTGCAGCAACGATTTGTAAAAGTGGATTTAAACCGATCATTTCCAGGAAACAAAAAAGGGAAGTATGAGGAACGGCTAGCCTACACAATACTTAAAGAACTGGAGGGAGTTGATTATGTTTTTGATATACATTCAACTATCGTCAAAACAGATAATTTTATCATAACTGTGGGAGAAAGTGAATTGGCAAAATATTTTCCGTTACGCCGCGTGGTAGATATGTCCGGTTTTGCGAGAGGAGTATCATTAATTGAGAATGTACCGCTCGGGGTATCTATAGAATATGCTCACACTACACCGGTAGAAAGAGTAATTGGACAATTACGGCAAGGCTTAGTAAACCTAGGTGTATTGGCAGGTTCTCCAAACTTTGTGCAACAAGAGAAGTATGTTGTGTACGATGTCCTAAAAAAATCTCCGGGCAATAAAAACATAACGTTGGAAAACTTTGTAGAAACGCAATTGAATAGAGAATTTTTTATTCCCATCCTTTATGGAGAGGGAACATATCCAGATATTCTCTGTCTAAAAGCAAGAAAGATATGGTAGATGGGGTGACAACATATATTGAAAAAGTATATAAACTTCCCGCGCAAGCATAAGACCATGGCTAAAGTAACACCGTGGGAAGTCCAAGGAGAGGTAGATTATAGTAAACTTATGCGGGAATTTGGGTTACAGCCATTTACCAATTTACCCAAAAGATTTCTTGAGCAGCCATTATTTCGCCGCGGATTAGTGTTTGCCCAACGTGATTTTGGCAGAATTACTGAAGCTATTGAAAACAAGAAACCGTTTGTAATGATGACCGGGCTTATGCCTTCAGGAAAGTTTCATTTTGGTCATAAAATGGTAGCTGATCAGATGATTCACTATCAAAAGCTTGGAGCTAAGATATACCTAACTGTTGCTGACATTGAAGCGTATAATTCTAGAAATCCAAATATGAAAGAATTGCGAGCTACAGCAATACAAGAATATTTAACTAACTATGTTGCGCTAGGATTAGATCTGAAAAAATGTGATTTTTATTTTCAATCTAAAAGATCTACAGATGGTAAAAAAGCTAGTGCATACTATAGCTTAGCTAGCATGCTAGCCCGTCATGTTACTTTTAATGAAGTCAATGCGATTTATGGAGAACTATCTCCTGGAAAAATGGCTTCTGCATTACTCCAAGCCGCAGATATGTTGCATCCACAACTGCCAGAATTTGAAGGCAAACCATTGCCAGTAGTTGTACCTGTTGGAAGTGACCAAGATGCTCATCTCAGATTGGCAAGGGACTTGTCACAAAGAATTAAAGAATTTCCATTTATACAGTTAAGTTCAACTTATCATAAGTTCTTGCCCGGATTAAAAGGAGGGAAGATGTCTTCATCCGACCCTGCTTCATACATAGCATTAACAGATACTCCTGAAGAAGCAGCCACGAAAATTAAAAAATATGCTTTTTCTGGCGGTCAGGCAACCCTCGAAGAACATAGAAAGAAAGGTGGGAATCCAGATATTGATGTCGCTTTTCAGATGTTGAGATATGGTTTAGAACCTGATGACAAAAAATTAGAAAAGATTTACGATGATTATAAGAAAGGAAAACTTCTGTCCGGTGAATTGAAACAGATTACTATTGAGAAAATTACTGCTTTTTTGAAAGAACACCAACAAAAAAGAAAGGAAGCAGAAAAAGTGGTACAGAAGTTTATACAAGCTCACAATATTTGAAGAATTTATGGTTTTTGAACCCAGTTATAAATTTTTTATGTCGCTCTGAGTGTAGCTTGAAAGCTTCCATTCGATATAATTTCTGCATATTTTCATACTTTTGAATAATCAATTCATTATTCCTTACAGCATGATATCTTATTCCAAGATTTTGAAGCAGAACCTTGTAAAACTCTAACTCCGAAGAATGCGGATCGAAGGCAATACTTACTCTAACCACGCTTCCATTTTTATTTAAGAGAACACAGCCTTCCGCTGCGAGCAAGCCTCTCATAAAACCTTCCATAAGTTGATAATCTTCAGTTTCTTGCGGATTGAAAATATGCTGGATTACGCCCTTGAGAAGACCACGAAGGAATATTTCAACTAAAATGGTGTTATCAATGAAAATTCTTGCTGAACCATGAGGGTAACTTTCATTTTGGCTCTTGGATTTAGTTACTGAAACAATTTTCTCTTCTTCAAGTTTGAGAACTTTGCTCCAGTATTCTGTGCAACGTTGCTTTATTTCTGGAGTTAGCTCATTGTTAGTGCTGTAAATGACCTGTACTTTCCAAAGCGTTCTTTTAATACCTACTTCTTCACAGAAGTCGATGCAGTGATTTAGTATTGAAGATTCGCAGTTTGTTAATATGAAACTTTGAATTCCATCACAAGTAGTTCCATCGCCAAAATAGAAGCCTAAGAACTCAGCAACTTTGACTATGTCAGCAAAATGTTGTAAGGTTACGTGTTGCACGCCTCCGGCTACTGAGTACCAGATGGAGGAAGTCGCGTGATTCCTTTCAATAATATGAAGCGGAATACTATTTACTGTTTTTGTTGGAATAAAGTAACGAATATCTAGTTTATTTTCTAAAAAAGCATTCATTGGTCTTCTTTCACATTCTTCAGGCTTTATTATTTTCAGGATAGGTAAGACAATTTCATCACCATATTTCTGATAGTTGAGAAGCCTCTTTGGCAAGGTAATGTGAAAATCAGGATATACTTGTCGGATTAGCTCATATCCATCCACATTCAAGAGAAGTAAAGTTCCCTTTGAAATGGCTAACTTTTTCCGTACATCCTTGTAAACTGTAACGGCAAAATGATCTTTTAAATCTCTTAATTTAGTAGGTAAAACTAACTCGCTAAGGACAAGCTTCGGTGGAGTTGTATTTTTCATAATTATTCTGAACCTGATGCTACATAAATGATTTTCAGTTACTAACAAAAATTATAATTTAGTAGCTGAATGGCGTTTTAAGAAAAATGCAACACAACTGGTTTATATACTTAAGCCAAGGTTGTCCAGTGCGGGAGTGGATAAAGCTTAAATGATTATTTTCCGAAATTCATTTACTATCACTGGTTTTAACGGCCCTTCTAACAACTCTTTAATTGGTCCAGAACAAGACTTATCGAACTCATCTGGAAGATTAAAAATTTCTGAGATGTAATCGAATTTTTTAAGGTCAAAATATTTTTTATTTATTTCGCAATTTAATGTTTTACCTACTGCAATCTTTGATTCCTGAGGATATATAGATTTAAAATTTTCGCCAAGACTTTCTATTTTAAATGAAATTTTACAAGAGTCTTCATTTGCTCCCCTAATCGTAACCCTAATATTATTTCCATCTTGGTCAGCAACATTCACCTTTGATTTTGAACAATTTTTAGCACTTTCCTTAAAACATTCTAAATCATTTCCACAATCTGGTATGCAACCACTAATAAAAATAACTGACAAAAGTAAAAAAATTAGTAAATATTTGGTAATTAATGTCATTTTTCTAGCCCAAATTTTAAGGAACTTAGCGCTATCAGCCCCCCTATCCAAACCATTATCTTAAGGATACTTAAAATTATGTCTTCAAAACCTACACCATTTAACATAATTTCGTTCAGCGATTGAGAGATTAATGCTACGGGATTATTTATTATAAAAATTTTAGTATTTTGACTGATTGATATACCGGGGAAAATTAGAATTAAAGATGTAACAAACAAACCTAATATTAAATAAGGAGCGATTTGTACTGCTGTTTCTTTGTGTTTTGAGAATATGGAAACAGCTAATCCAAGAGATAAGCCGAATAACGCCAGTAAAAATAATAAAATCAGTATCGGTATGGGAGACAAGGCATAACTTTTAACTGGAAACAAAATGAAGCCGACAAGGTAGATACAAAGGCATTGTAAAAAAGCAACAATTGAATGTACAATTAGTTTACCAAAATACATCCCAGTTCTTGAAATAGCTATCAATTCTCTATCTAATGTCCCGTAAGGAGCTCGTTCTCCAACAATCCTTAATACAGTCATCTGAACGGTTACAAACAAGATAAGCAAAGAAAAAATCATTGGAGCCAAGAGATCATAATAAGTATAACCTATCTCACCTAATCCGCCCCAACCAACAGGTATCTTTGCTACATAGAAGAAGAGAATAACAACTAAAGCAGAAGCTAATATAAATATTAAAGTGCTTAACCATCTTTCTTTAAGGTACGTAAATTCAAGTTTTATGGCTTTAGTTAGTCCTTTTACCATTTTATTCAGGTTTCTTTCCGGTATGATAAACAAAAACTTCCATTATTGTTGCTCTTTCTATTTTTACTTCGTTTACGCTTCCACCAATTCCATCTATTTTATGTCCCATCTGTACAGCATTTGGTTCATTGCTAATAATTTTTAAAGTTCTACCTTCCCTAATCACTTTCTTGACTCCTTCTAAATTCTCAATCTTTTCGATCAAATCTTCCGTTACATTATCTAAAACGATACTAACAACTCTTCCGCCGCCCGGAAGCATTCTCTCTAATTTTGATGGGGGCCCTTGGGCAACAATCCTTTTATCTGCTAGAATTATTACGTTATCGCATTCTTCTGCGTCATCCATAAAATGTGTAGTGAAAAATATTGTTTTATGCATTTGTGAGGAAATATGACTTAAAATAGTGATTATATTATTTCTTGTATTTGGATCAAGTCCGGTTGTTGGCTCATCTAAGATACATACTTCGATATCCCTAATAAGCTCCATCCCTAAAGAAAGAAGCTTTTGTTGTCCACCCGACAGCTTACTTGCTTTTAGGTCTTTCCTATGTGATAAATCAATCTTCAACAATATCTTTTCTGCTTTTTCTTTTGCGTTTTTAATCCCCCATTTAGTTGCGCTGCTCAATAAGTTCTGTTCTACTGTTTGATTCATGTACAACTCTGCATGTTGAGGAACAAAACCGACATAATCAAAAATATTCCTATCTTTTGATATATCTCTACCTAAGATTTTTAATATTCCTTTTGTGGGTGTTTTTCTACCCACCAAAGCTTCTATTATAGTTGACTTGCCGGTCCCAGAAGGCCCAAGCAAACAAACCATTTCTCCTTTATTAATTTCAAAACTAACATTTTCTAAGATTGTTTTTTGGCCATATTTTAAGGTAAAATTGGAAACGGAAATTACTTCTTTAATATCAAAATTAACTTTTTTCTTTTCTTCTACTTCAACTTCTTTTGTTTCAGTTTTAACTTCTTTTTCCAATCTTTTTGTAATAGTTCTTAAACCATAAATTGCCCATAACCCATATCCACTGGCTACTAAAGCAATTAATATAGCTAATCCTATTAGAAAATAAGTTTTGCTTTTGGAAGGAAAAATCGGAGCTTGTTCTTCTATAGCTGTTAACTGTTCATTGTTTGTTGGTGTTGAGAATTTTACTTCTTCAGTGGGAGAAGGCGGGAGCGGGGTTTCTTCAACGGTTGTTTCCGGTTCATTGCTGGAGATCTCAAGCGCTTGTTCAAGTTCCTTGAATGCTTCTATTTTTAGATTAATTGTTCCAGAGCATTCTTGTGATAAACAATATCTTACTCCTGTTAAAGTTTCTGAACCAAAAGCTCTCGTTATACCCTCATAATCAAAGAGGTACTTTATGAGGATACCAGTAGGTAAATCTGCATGATGGAGTACTAATCCTCCCTTTAAATCAGGTTCATATCGCCCGAATAAATAAAAATCATGACTGATTGGATCTTTATTTATCCATTCTACTGTATCGCCTACCCCTACCTCTATGTTTGAAAGATTAAATTTACCATTTTGAATGGCAACAACATATGTTTCACCATCTGGATTATCAACGGCATAAGCAGAAGTTACAGAAGAAATTAGTATTACTATAAACAAGAATGCTATCAAGTATCTTCTATTATTCATCTTATTATTCAATTTCATTATTGTTTATAAATTATCTTGGAATTGTCTTGTGAAAATTCAGTAAATGGACAGGTTAATTACTTTATTCTCTAAAGGAGGAACTGATTTGAAGTAAACATATATTTGTGGGACTTTATCTTTATCATCAAAACAACTTTTACAAGCATATATTTTTGTTTTTATGGTGCATACATCATCTACAACAAAATTACTTTGTCTACCGTAAGAGTAAGAGTTGCTACAAAATAACTCATTTTTGTTCCCAGGGTAGTACATTTGGTAAAGTTGGACTGGTTTTCCTTTTTCTAACCTATATAAATTTATTTCAGAAACATCAAAGTCGGATATATTCTCTTTTCCAGTATTCCTAAAAGTAAATGTAAGGGGAATATTTCCTTCTTCGTTGAGTTTAATTTCCGTAGGCGATACTAATACAGAAATATCATAGATTGGTTTTTCTAAAGAAGGTGAGGAACTTAAAACTACATAAATTCCTGATGCAGTAAGTAATGTTAACACTGTTATGATTAACATAGTCCAACTAAAGAAAAATTGCCATCCTTTACTCATGGAGTTTTTCTGTTGTTCCGTATTTACCTTAAGAATTTTGGCTAGATAAATTTTGATATCTTTAAGCAATTTTTCCACTTTATGAGCACTTACTTTTTCTTTTTTCATACACTTTTGATAGTGCACTCATTTAAATAGTTTATTTATTTCCTTATTTTTCCTAAAAATCGCAAGAAAGGAGGAAACCCAGATATTGATATCGCCTATCAATGGCTGCGCTACTTTGAGTTTGATGACAAGAAGCTGAAAAAAGTTTATGATGATTATAAGTCTGGAAAGCTGCTTTCTGGAGAATTGAAAGCTATCCTTATTGAGAAGATCAATGGATTCTTGGCCGAGCATCAGAAACAAAGGGAAAAAGCCAGGAAAGAAGTAGATAAGTTTATTTTTAAGAGCAGGTAGGTTTCCCAAAACTTTAAATACCACAAAATATTCTTTCTAATAAAGAGGTTATAGGAATATGGTTAGGAAGAACGTACGCCGCAAAAGTTCTGTGAAACAAACTCCGCCAAGATGGCATGCTGTCCCTTTAAAAGGGAGTTTCATGGTCTTATCTATAATTGGTTTTCTTATCACGGCGTATCTGATTAATGATACTAACTACAAATTTGCCTTTATGACCGTATTTATCGCCATGTTCATCGCTTCCATGGTAAGCATGACCAAAGCGCCTTCCCTATAGAATGAAATCAACTACTTTAACTTGGAAATTTCCTAAAAAGGAATTTTTAGTGATGCGTTTAGAAATAGTGCTGGTAGCTTTTCTGGCTCTGTCAGTATACTTATTTGCTTACTTGCAATCCAAAGGTTCCTGGCAGTTAAGTACTTTGTTTACCATTTTATTTTTAGCGCTTTACTTTCTTACTTCTTATGGTATACAGCGATGGAGACGGGTGGAAGAACATTACAAGCTCACCAAGAAGCATCTGGAAGTGGTGCGCAAGAAGCGAAGTGGGACAAAAAAAGAGAAAGCTCCCTTGAAAGAGATTGCCCATCACAAGTTGGATAAGACATTCTTGGGGGGTTACTTATTGACTCGCAAGGGAAAGAAACATTTATTGTTCTTTAATACTAAAGACGAAGTTGAGAAGTTTGAGAGCTTCTTGAAGAAACATATGAAGAATTGAAAGTTTAGTCTTTTAAAATTTCTTCTTTTATTACCCTTTCTTTGAACAATGCAGCTGCAAGAGTAGCGACAACATCTTCTTGATTTATGCCGTGTTTTATAGCGATATATTTCGCATCCTGCACGCACTCATCCATGAGCTGGAGGTGCTGTTGACGGAGCTGCTGTTGCTGTTCTTCAGAAGACATAATCTGCTCATTTGTCAGGAATATTTATAAATTTGCGTACCGGCATCGATATATGCCAACATTCTGGAAGCATGTCAATGAAGTGCTCAGGGAAGCAGATATCATCATCGAAGTACTGGATGCACGGTTCATAGAAGAGACCAGAAACCGGGAAATTGAATATAAAGTGCATTCTTCCGGCAAGAAGATATTGTATGTGCTGAATAAATGTGACTTGACCAATATTGATGAATTGAAAGAAAAAAGCAAAGAGTTACAACCGTCCGTGTTCATATCCAGCAAGGAACGTTTAGGAACAACCATACTTAAGAAAAAAATCCTGGAGCTGTCCCACGGAGAAAGAGTTACCGTAGGTGTTTTAGGTTATCCTAACGTAGGAAAATCTTCCTTGATCAATGCTTTATCAGGACGAGGATCAGCCCGTACTTCTTCGGAAAGCGGGTTTACCAAAGGATTGCAAAAAGTGAGAGTGGATAGCAAAATAATGCTAATCGATACGCCGGGAGTATTTCCAAAAGAAGAAAAAGATATCGCTAAATTTGGGAAGACCAGCGCTATTTCTTCAGGCAAGATAAAAGATCCGGAATATGTGGCGATGCGCATTATTGAAGAAGAGAAAGAACGCATAAAGAAACATTTTGGCATAGAAGAAGATGATACCGAAGAGATTCTGGATAAAATAGCAGTCATCTTCAAGAAAGTGAAGAAGGGCAAAGAATTGGATTTAGATGCGGCAGCGAGATTGTTCTTAAAAAAGTGGCAGGAAGGAAGTATTAAATGAAAGGAAGTCTTGTCAGGAAAGCGTTGTAAAGCGTCTTTTTCTGCTTTTCCTTTGCGTAAAGATCTAGAAAAACTTGGACATATAGTTTTTTAAACTGCTAAATTATCATTTTACTGATGCAGCAGATATCTTATTTTGATTTTTGCACTAAAGAAGGGCTGGATCTTTACATATCTAAAGCACGTTCTAATGCTGATCTGTTTAATAAAATATTTCATTTTTCCCCAGAGGGATTCAGGAAAAAGAACCCTAAATTCAAGGTATCAGGAGAAGATAATGTAAAAATAATTCGAGAAATAAGCCAAATTACCAGACTGCCCTTAGAATTAGTAGAAGGGATAAATCTTGGAGATGAAATATTGCATTCTCAAGGACTGCCCGAGGGGTTTGGTTGTACATCTGTAAGTCTTGATGGTGTCATCGCACAAACCTTGGACTTGTTTACAGTCGATCTTTCTCTAGTTAAAGAACAAGATGCATTATATGTGACTATGCCGCCGTATTTAACGTTAATGGGAATGAATAAACATATTTCTTTTTGCACAAATGTAGTAGCTGGACCGGTTCAGGGTGGAATACCTGTTTCTCATATGAGAAGAGATTTATTACGATGCAAGAGCTTAAATGAAACTTTAGACTATTTAAAAAGTATAGAGAGAGCGACTTCAGTAAACTTCCTTATAAGCGACGGCAGAAATGTAGTAGATGCGGAGGTTACTACTTCTAATGTCAATGTTTACGGCTCTGTTGAAAACAAAAATGGAATAAAATATTGTGCTCACACCAATCATCTGGTCCATCCGGATTTCTTAAGTGATAACTCTTGTTCAAGATTAAAAAGAGCAGTAAGCTTGTTAAAAAAGTCTAAAAACTTGGATTTTATTTTACAAGATAGCCACATTAATGTTCCTATTTTTTATCAACAAGAGATTGGTTTTGGATCTATCCTGCAGATTATAATGGACGTAGGGAATGGAAAATTATGCTATAAAGATCCATTTATGAAAAATTATGGGGAATTGCAATTATGATAAGTTATTTAATGTATACTAATCTATACAAATCCTATCCAGCTTATTTTAAAAACATTTATTCTTTCTTCTTATACTCCTCTTCAAACATCTTAATTAACTGTTTAGCGGTCTTATCACCAATACCTTTTAGTTCCGTCAATTGCTCTTCTGGCGCATTCACCAAATTTTTAATGCTGCCAAAATGTTCCAACAACACACGGGCGGTCTGCACTCCGATATTTGGAAATGCAGAAACAATGAATTCCTGCTGCTCACATATGGATTTTGGTTTGAGCGGATGAAGTGTAAAATCAATCTCTTTGCCTTGCTCACGTTTAGCCATCACTGCTAATAAGGCAGCAGTATCCTGCGGATTTTTAGTATACAACACCGGAACGTGGAAATCCAATACGACCGAAGCCAACATCCCGCGGATAGCATTGGGGTGGACATTCCTGACTGAATAAATATCCTCTTCCCCTTCAATGATCAATACTGCTTTCTGGAAAGAATTTTTTAGGTCCCGCATCTGGTCGAGAATTCTGCCGTCAATTATGGATGCGACAAAATCGGGCACCTTTTTCAATTCCACTCCTACTTTGCCTGAAACAACATAATCCGCAGTAGTTAGTTGCGCCGTCTTTACGGAAACGCCGGCATCGATAAGTTCTTTCACCACGCGGTTGTTTTTCTCACGATGATCGGCAAGGACCGCGACTACCTGTTCCTGGGCTATGAATTTTGTAAGAGTGTTGTTGCTGTGATTATCGTATGCATTGTTAGCTGTTGAATCCTGTTCGGCCTTATGCAAGGAAAATTCTTTCTTTAATTGGTCCAGATTGCGATACATCCTTTTTTCTTTATGGTGCGCGCTCCATCTGTAGATTTCGTCCCTGGTCCCTTTAGTAAAAAGAATAGTAACTTCCCCTTCTTCCAATCTGCCTGTTCTCCCCCGGCGCTGAATGGAGCGGATAGCGCTCGGAATAGGCTCATAAAAAATTACTTTTTCAACTTTTGGGATATCTAATCCTTCTTCTGCTACTGAGGTCGCGATCAAAATATTAAATTCCCCAGCGCTGAATTTATCCAGAATTTCCTTTTGCTGTTTTTGTGAAAATCCTAAACCGTTCTTCTTGGCCTGGCCCACAAAGATATGGTTTGGTATGTTTAATTCGTCAATACTTTTTACAATCTCTTCCGCAGAGTCACGGAATTGGGTGAAGATGATCATCTTTGCTTTCTTATCTTTACTGATAGTTTCCTGCAGGATATCTTTCAGTTTAAGCAGCTTAGGGTGGACAACATTTTGGTTGACTAATTCTTCTATGAAATAGATCGAGGATTTGAACAGCTCATCCTGCATCAGGTTTTGCACCGCTTTAACCTTGGAAGTTAACGCTTCCTGCTGCATTTTTTTGAAATATAAGTGTAATTGCTTTATGCCCTGTGTTTCTAATAATTCGAGAGCGTGATCGACTTTCATCGCTTCCGCGATCAAGGATATGGAACGCATAAGTTCAAAGTCTCTGAATCCAGAAGATAATTTCTTTTGTATCTCTAACTGCAGCGCTAACAAAGAACCTTTGGACATCTCTACATCACTACAGTAACCTAAATGCTGTGCTTCGATCAGCTTCGATCTGCGGCAGTCTTTGAGGAGCGTCTGGATTTTCTTAAATTCAGCCGGAAATTCTACTTCTACCCATTTTTTGTGAGTCTTTTGTATGTACGGTTTGACATCGGCATCTTTTTCTGTTCTCACTTCTACTTTTTCTATTTTAAGGTTAGTGGTGACTTCTTTCACTGTTTCTAAATCACTGCCGGGAGAGGCAGTCAAAGCCAAAATCCTGGCGGCGGAAGAAGTCTTGTCATATTGGCTTGCAATCCAGACGTAAGCGTATTCTCCTGTAGCATGATGCGCTTCGTCAAAAATCAATAGAGAAACCTCTTTCAGATTGATGCGGTTGTTGATAATGTCATTTTCCAAGCCTTGCGGCGTGGAGATGATAATCTGCGCTTCTTTCCACAATTGAGCACGCTTCTCGGGAGCGACACTGCCGGTAAAAAGGACTATTTTTTCTGGGAGAATATCTAAGTGTTCACGGAAACTTTCCACGTGCTGTTCGCATAACGGTTTAGTGGGAGCTAACATGAGGATTTTAGAGTTAGGATAATTATACAATCTTTGGACAGTCAAGAGAAAAGCGATGGCAGTCTTTCCTAAGCCGGTCGGAAGGACCACTAGGGTATTATGCCTGGCGGCAGTTCCGAGGATGGTCTGCTGGTAGAGACGGGGAGTGAAATTGCGGAGCATGATTGTTGAGAATGAGTTTGGTTTAAAAATGTAAGCCGCACCTGTCCAGTGCATGAAAAGGGAGGCATGAATTGTCTAAAGGTAGAGAATTTTCAAGAACCAAGCCTTTTTGATCTTGTCTAGTGGATGTCCAGTGGTATGAAAGTAGTTTATTTTTTACTACACAATAATCAGCTCAGAGTTATGAACAATAAAAATGAGCCCTATAACCATTATAAGACCAAAATTAGGCAATCTTGGTTATAATGAGTTATCTGTAATTAATTTAGAATTTGTAGCCCCCGACCACCCACCCCAGAATCGGAAGGGCGCGAACCATAACTTTTAATAAACCAACATATTCCTTTTTTATATGGAACACTGGGAAGCCCATTTTCGTTTTTACGACACATTTCAGATGGCATACTCCAAGTATTGCGCCATGCTAGATTTTCATAGAAATACATTAAGAGAATGCCATTCTGTTTTAGATAGTGGTGCTGGAACTGGTAACTTAACATTGCAACTTCTTGAAGATGGGCATAAAGTTGTAGCAGTTGATTATAACAGAAACGCTTTAGATTTATTAAGAAATAAATGCCAAGAATATAAAGAACAACTACAAATTCAAGAAGTTGATTTGGAAAACAAATTGCCATTTTCTGAAAACTACTTTGATGGTGTTGCCTCATCTTTTGTTATCCCCTTTGTTTGTAATATTAGAAGCTATCTTTCAGAAAATTATCGCGTTTTGAAGAAAGGAGGAGTCTTATCCCTTTCTATTCCATTACCAATACAAGGCGTAATGGATTATGTTATGGGGAATCTGGAAAGAGAAGCTGAATCTAAAGGATTGTTGCCAGAATACAAAACAGAATGGGAAAAGCTATGGGGAACTAGCAGAAAAAATGAAAAAATGATTATGGAAAATGGGCTTCCCGAGACCGAAATTATCAAAATTCTAGAGGATATTAGTTTTTCCGTTAGTAAATCTAAAAATAAACCGTATGATAATTATGTTTCATTATTAACCTGTATTAAATAATTGCGCCCTTCCCACCACCCACAAATTCCAAATTAACTCTGCGGTGCTCACTTCGTTCCGCTCCTCGCCACGTCTTGCAGACTTTCGCCTTCGGCTCAGGACAGATAACAGCGATTAAATCTAATCCACAATTCTTGATAAGAAATCTTTATTTCTCAATAGGCTTATCCAAGAACTTCTTTTGACATTTTTCACAATAAGTCGTTCTGGTTTTTTTACGATCCACTAAAAACCTTTCCTTGCAAAAAGGGCAATATTTGACCAGTTGATAATCCATTATTTCCTCCTGATATCTGTGCATTAATCAACGTCGAAGAAGATTCGCTGCTCTAAATGATCTACTTAACAACATAAAAGGGGTTTTTCTTTATAAAATGTACCTCTGGAATGGTTGTTTTAGAGAATAGCTCACTCAGCCCTCTGCTTCACATCTAAACTATAATTATATTCAATGTTCCTAAAGCGGTCTTCATCCTCCGGACAGACCAAAGTCAAACAATATCCCTCTTTATCCCGCCTGCCGGTCCGGCCAATCCGGTGGATGTAAAATTCCGGTTTTGTAGGCACATCATAATTTAACACCGCGTCTACTTTTTCGATATGGATCCCTCTGGCAGCCACATCGCTGGTCACTAAAATATGTATCTTTCCTTCTTTGAAGAGATTTAAGGTGTTAAAACGCTGGTCTTGAGTAAGATCGCTATTTAGTTCCCGGGCACGATAGTTATGCTCTGATAAAAAACGGGTGATTTCTACGGTCTTATCTTTCCTATTGCAAAAGATCATGATATGTTTAAATTTATTTTTTTGCAGAAATTGGAGTAATACCTCTTTTTTCTGGGCGATGGTGCATAAGAATGTTTCCTGGACGATATTTTTAGGTATTAATTCCCCAATTTTAAGCAGTTCATAATCAGTTAATTCTGTCTCGATGAAGTGCTTGACTTTTTCATTGATGGTAGCTGAAGAAAAGATGATCTGGGCATCGCTGCTTACCCTTTTTTTAAGATAGACGCATTCATCAAAAAAACCATGGTCAAACATCTGGTCACTTTCATCAAATACTAAATATTTAACATCTCCAACTTTAATCCTTTTAGCATTGACATGCTGGATCAATCTTCCCGGAGTACCCACTAGGATATGGTTTCTTTTGTTGATAGTGATAGAATCGCCAGCTATTTCCCGCCCGCCGTAAAGCATGCCCACTTTTATCCCCAAAGGCTGGCAGACTTTGGTCATCTCTTTGCCGACTTGGATACATAATTCCCTGGTTGGGACCAAGACTATCATCTGAATACCTAATTTTTTATTGATCCTGCTGATAAATCCAAGAAGATAGGCTAACGTTTTCCCGCTGCCGGTCCGGGAAGTAAAAACAACATTTTTGCCTTTTAAGGCCAGGGGAATTATTTTGTCTTGAACTTCTAAGGCTTCCTTAAAATTCAAACTAGACAAAACGTCCACTATTTCCTTTTTCAAACCCAGATCGGAAAATTTACCCATATGAGTTAAAAGAAGAGATTTATTATAAAGGTGGTGATGTTATTTTAGCCGGTAATTAAAAGCTAACATTTAAATAAAGTATTTCTCTTAATATCAGTCAAAAGAGGTGAAATAGTGATCTTAAATAAAAATAAAATAGGATTGGCGTTTGGCGGATTTTTGGCCGTTCTTCATTTAGTATGGGCCTTAACTGTTGCAGTTATGCCAAATGCTCTGCAGTCTTTCTTGGATTGGATATACAAAGTTCATTTCTTGAACCCTGTTTTTGTTTTGACCAAGTTTAATCCGCTCCATGCCTTGTATTTAGTCCTGATGACGTCCGTCTTTGGTTTTGTCTTTGGATGGACCTATGCATTGATCCATAATTGGATTGACCATGGAAAGAAATAATCAATAATTTATTTTTTTTCTTTTTATGTGCTTTGCGTAAAAACTCATTCCGTTTCCACTTCTTTCAGCAATCCTGATCCACCGCAGAAGAAATACAAGTTCGTAACCTGGGGCATCAGGCGTTTAATTCTCAGTAATTGTTTCCTGGCTTTGGTGATGCGATAACTGCATTTCACTTCATATACGTGGCAGGAGTTTTCGCGGATGGCAAGAAGATCAATCTCGGCCAGAACGCGGCCTTTTCTCGAAAACAGACGGACATTGGTAGATAAGGAATCGTAATCACTCTTGACCTTTTCACAGAGGTCTTGTAAGTAAATATCGTGTTTTATCCTAGTTACCACCTCTACAGAGAGCTATAATGAACTCCAGTATATATTTTTTAGTATAATAATGAATATACCTGCTATAAAAAAAGTGATTTAAGATTAAGCTTTTATGACACTTTCAGGGCAAAAAAGAAGCGTAGCCACTTAAGAGTAGTTAATTCGGTAAAGTTTATATACTTAGGAGCTTTTAAAGAGCATAAGCTGCTTAAGCAGCAAAAGAGAAGATGGCTAAAAATACCCCTTATTTTATAGATAAAGCGCAGGAATATCCTGGCAGGAAGAATCTAGAGCAAACAATAGATGCAGGAATACTTATCGTGGGAGCAGGGATGACCGGTATTTCTACCGCTTACGCGTTATCTACAAAGATTGATCCCGCCTGCATAACTGTAGTTGATTCTGGAAGAGTGGGTTTTTCAACTACTGGGCGATCAGCTGGACTGTTAGTAGATAGTGTAGAGGAGGATTATAGCGACACTAGCCCAGAAGAATATAATCAGATCAGAAGAGGAATAAAAGGAATAGTTGATGCTGTTGAAACAGAAAACCTTAGTTGCGCTCTTACTAGAATGCCAAGCCTATATTTAGCCTCAGACCTTAAAGAGCAAGTTAGTACTGTTAAACGTGAATTTGAAGCAAGAAAGGAAGCCGGTTTTGAAGTAGAATTGTTAAGCCCGGAACAATTACAAGAACAATATGCCATAACTGCGTATGGAGCTATGGTAAATAGAGAAGGTTTTTGTTTAAATCCAGTCGCCTTTTGTCAAACCATGGCAGAAATATTGGAAAAAAGAGGCGTCCGGATCTATGAACAGGCTAAAATTATTGGTCTTGATGAAAAAAGAAAAAGTGCCCTGACTTTATGGGGAAATATCAACTATCAAAAATTAGTTTTGACTAACAGTTCTCCGTCGCTTGAAAACAATATGTTAACCGGAAGAGCTTTACTTTTATCCACAGTCGCAGCGGTCACGGAACCACTCAGCCCAGAACAGTACCATCAAACTTTCAAGAACGGAGAACACATGGGATGGGATGCACCAGAAGTTGATTATATGTATTTTAGGCCAGTAGGCGAGAACCGCTTACTCATCGGAGGATCAGATAGGCTGACTTCGCTAAGGTCTGCAAGAAATAATCCTTCGATCCCAACAGGTAAAGATGCACAAAATGTCAGAAAACTATTTGAGAAAACCTTTCCTCATTTATGTAAAGTGCCGTTCTCGCATGTTTGGAGCGGAATCATTCCCGCTTCAATAGATAGTATCCCATTTGCGGGAGAATATAAGCCTGATCATTATGTAGGCCTTTACAGTCCAGGATTACCTAATGCTTTTAACTGCGGCAGGATATTAGCACAATTTATATCAGGTGAAACCCCTGAAACTCGCTTGTTAGATGAAGATAGAAAGATTCCTTTTGCCAACAGAATTAGAACTCTTACAAAATATGAACCTTTCACCACCATGGCAAACAATTTTTATTTTTCTTAAAGTCAAAGAGACGGATCAGAAATGTCATGAAAGTGCGGAGTATCCAGCCCTTTAAATGTATAGATTGATTTACTTTTTAGGCAGATTCTGTTTTCCGGTCAAGGTAACTACTCCGCCTTCATAATCGATAGTAACTTCTTCCAGATTATTTATCACAATATCGTTGCCCATCAAATAATAGGAAACATTTCGAAGGTCGCGAATCCTTACTTTTTCTACGTGTGGAATTTCCACCACTTCCCGGGGCACCTTGCCTTTCAGATGAGGATTATTTTCTTCAAAGAAACCGATAAAGGCATGCCAGTCTTCTTCATTTTTATGAGAAGGCTTCCTGCTCACTACTACGCTTTTTGCAGTATATTTTTGGAGCTTTCCTTTCATAGGTTATTTGATAAAGCCCTTACTTTTAAAGCTTGCTATAATTCCTTTTACATGCATATAGTAAGATAAGAAAAACCCGCATAAGAAAAATATAACCGTCCAGAACCTGCTTACCCAAAAGCTTCCGGCAACATAACCTACCAGAAACCCGAGAATTATCAAAACTGAAGGGAGGATCGGCTGCTTATACCGCTGGCTAAAATATAGTCTTGCGGCAAGAAGGCCCGAAACAAAGACAGAAAAATAACTTAAGCCTGGCTGAGAGATAAATATGGAAATAAAAAAACCTAACAAGGTGAAGCATAAAGCTAAAAGTTCCGGCCATTGGTATTGTAATTTAAATTCTGTCATTTTATGCTCCGATCAACATTGTAATTATATCTCCTATGGAAATGATGGAAATAGCAAGTATTAAGCCTATCTGAGTTTGGGTCAATAACAATATTCCAAAAACAGCGACGATGGCCAGAGTGAAGAAATAAAGGACACGGGATCCAAAATAAATGTTCAATCCATCTAACTGCGGCAAAGGAAAACAAGCACACAACGCCATAACCCAATTTAATATCATCCCTTGGGTAAAAAAGTAACTGTCAGGAAAAAAATACAAGCCAAGTGAAAACAAGAGTGCTAGATGAATATTTGCGATTATGCCATGGTAAGAGATCCTAGCGTTGTCAAGGTAAGAATGGCCGTATCTGAATTCTCCCAGGCGCTGCCTGATCATAAAAGAAGAGACAACCCCGCCGATCAAAACAAGCGGAACTCGGCCGTTGGTCAATAAAGTGAGTACTAAAGCTATCAGGATCCCTGCCCACCATCCTTTAAATTGCGCTAAATAACCTTCTTTCAAAGCATAGATCTTCTGCCAGGAAAAGCGGACAAAGAATGATATCGCAACAATGATGCTTACAGTGATCAAATTCCCTAACCCCTGCCAAAACTGGAAATTCTCTTCACCCCAGTCACGGAAGGAAAACATGAAAGCAGTAAGAAAGATCGCAGGGATGAGAATAGATAATTCTTGTTTTTCAAATGAGAAATAGTCCTTAATCCTGGAGCGTAATTCTTCGCCTCGTACCATTATGGAGATTAAGTTAAAGAGGTATATAAAATCTGCGCTTGAAGTATGGATAGAAAAACTATTTTTTCCTTATCTATTTAAAACATTCACTTTTTCTGCATCAGCCAAAGCTTATACTTATTTTCCCCGCGTTCCAGCACTTCCTCGGAAACCAGCTTGCAAAAACTGGGGACAGATATGGTCCAACTTTCTCTTCCTATCAAAAGCAATGTTCCTTTTGGTTTTAATAAATATTTTACTTGATGATATATTTCGTTGAGCTTGTCTTCATCTTTTGTAGTTACCTGAAACATGACCTGATCAAACTCATGTTCATGGAAAGCGCCGCTTAATTCGTCCAAAATGATCTTTTGCATATTGATGAATGAACGTACACCGGCGATATGTGCATTCTTCCTCGCGGCAGTAATGTTCTGGGTGCCTTCATCGATTGCAGCGACGGAAACTGAAGTATCAGGAGCCAGAGCTTTATATTTGATAGAATCAAACATGGGAAGCTTCTGATATGAAAAAGTATTCCTGCTGGATTGGATGGGCATCCTGCTTGCAAATAAAGCTGTTTCGATAGCGATGACACCATCTTTGACAAATCCGATCAACATACTATTACCTGCCTTATACCCGGTTTTCCTGGCAAAGTAATATCCTAGATCCCCTTTACATGAAGCAGAGTGGGTAAACACCCGATAAGCGCGGGAATGTAATTCCTGTCCAGCTACATCTATGCCCAGATAATATTCTTTTCCATTAAAATAGACCAGGAATAAAAAATCAGGTTTTTTTAAGTCGATACTCAGAGCCAGCTTTTGTTTTTCCACTGACGCAAATACTTTACCTGCCACTTTTTTAGCAAAAGCTAAACGATTCTCAATTCCCTTGACATTTTCCACTTCCACCTTAAAAGAGGAATTAGAAACGAAATTTTTCCAATCCACAGAATTGAAATCTATCTCATCAATATTTTTGTATTTTCCCAGAGAAACGATAAGCCGGCGCGGTGATTGGCCGTGATAAAGTATAATCAGCCCCTGTTCAAGAGAAGCATCAAATTCAACTGTATGAGGAAATGCTTTTCCGGAAACTCCGATCAGCTCTTTTATTTCCTGCTGGCAAAGTTCCTGCATTCCCGGGTTGACTATGGCAACAAATTTCATGGCTGTATCTGCTCTGAAGATTTTACTTCTTCCTCATCATCAACCACGATCTTCGCAGCGGCGGCTAAAGAATCTCCTTCTTCCAAGCGCATCACTCGTACACCTTGCGTGGCCCTGCCGATGACAGATATATCGGAACATTTTACACGTATACCGTTGCCTTGTTTTGACACCAGCATGATCTCTTCCTTGCCATCTACCAGCATTACCGCTTTGACCGGCCCATTTTTATCCGTGATCTTGATATTGGTAACTCCTTTGCCGCCCCTGTTACAAAGGCGATATTCTGAGACGGGTGTTCTTTTTCCATATCCTTTTTCAGTCATGGTCAAAATGTCCATGTTCTCGTCAGCTGCCAGCATGCCGATCACTTCATCGTTCTCATCAAGACGTATCCCTCTGACACCGGAAGCGGCACGGCCCATGGAACGGACATCCTTTTCATTGAAACGGTTAGCAGAACCTTCCTTGGTGGCTAAAATCATCTCTTTATCGCCGGTGGTGTACTTCACGCCTACCAGCATATCTCCTTCCTCTATGCCTATTGCCCTGATGCCGCCTTTCCGCGGACGTGAGAATTCCTGTAACTCTGTTTTCTTGACCGTTCCGTTCTTAGTAGCCATGAATAAGTATCCTTCCTTAAAATCAAGTACAGGGATGATAGCAGTCACTTTTTCATCACCCGACTTCTCTATCAGGTTAGCTATGTGCTGACCTTTGGCCTGACGGCTGGCTTCAGGAATATGGTAAACTTTCAGCCAATATAACTGGCCTTTGTCGGTAAAGAATAACATATAAGCGTGCGTGGAAGTAACGTATAAATTTTCAACAAAGTCTTCTTCTTTCATGCCGGCTGCGATGACACCTTTGCCGCCGCGCTTCTGGGTCTTGTAAGTATCAGTAGGAAGACGTTTTACATATCCGGAATTGGTCATTGTAACAACTACAGTTTCCTCCTTGATCAGCTCTTCCATATCAACGTCTGCGTATTCTCCCTGTACGACTTGAGAACGACGCTCGTCCCCATAAGCGGCCTTTATTTCTTCTAATTCTTCTTTGATCAAGCCGAATACTTTCTGTTCAGAACCGAGGATTTCCTGATAAAAAATAATTTTCTGCAATAGGTCAGTATGTTCGCTGCGGATCTTTTCCTGTTCTAAGGATGCTAATTTCTGCAGACGCAGTTCCAGGATGGCGTTGGCTTGTTCTGCGGTCAAAGAATATGTCGCAGTCAAAAATTTCCGCGCATCTTCGATAGTCCTAGATCTCTTTATGCCGGCAACTACTTCATCTACATTGTCCAATGCGACCAGCAATCCTTCCAAGATATGCACACGCTGCTGTGCTTGTTCCAGATCATATTGGGTGCGCTTGATGATGACATCTTTACGATGGTTTAAATGATATTGCAGCAACTCTCGCAAGCTTAGAGTTTTAGGTTCCCCATTGACTAGGGCAAGAAGATTGATGCCAAACGAAGAAGTCAGCCTGCTGTATTGGTGCAGTTGATTTAGAACAACATTGGCGTTAGCATCCTTCTTCAGGCTTATGACGATCCTTATTCCGTCGCGGTCTGATTCATCGTTGATATCGCGGATCCCAAGAATTTTTTTATCGCGGACCAGTTCGGCGATCTGTTCGATCAATTCTGATTTATTGACCTGATAAGGTATTTCCTTAACCACGATCTTATCATCTTCGATTTCCGTAACCGCCTTGATTATGACTTTACCGCGTCCCTTTTCATAAGCATGAAGAAGCTCCCCGCCGCATAACAGCTCGCCCCCGGTAGGAAAATCAGGAGCAGGGATGATGGCCATCAATTGCTGAAGATTTATAGTGGGATTATCGATTAAAGCTACCAGGGCACTGCATACTTCCTTTAGATTGTGTGGCGGCACGTTAGTAGCCATACCTACTGCTATTCCAGATGAACCATTCACCAGAAGATTAGGTATCCGGCTGGGCAGCACCTGCGGCTCTTTCAATGAGCCGTCAAAATTATCCTTGAATTCGACTGTATTTTTCTCGATGTCCTTGAGCATCTCTTCGGCCAGTTTATTGAGCTTGGCTTCGGTATACCTCATTGCTGCAGCATTATCACCATCAATACTTCCGAAGTTACCCTGACCCTTGATAAGAGTATAGCGTAACGAGAAGTCTTGAGCCATACGGACCAAGGAATCGTAGACTGCAGTATCGCCATGAGGGTGGTATTTACCCAGCACTTCTCCCACGATCCTGGCGCACTTTTTGAAAGGTTTGTTATGAAACATGCCCATGTCGTACATGGCATAGAGGATACGCCGATGCACTGGTTTAAGGCCGTCGCGGACGTCAGGAAGAGCCCTGCCCACGATGACTGACATGGCATAATTTACATACGCTTCCTTCATCTCCTCTTCAATCAGGCGGTGGACTATTTTAGAACTGTTTTCCGCCGGATTTTCTGCTTCGGTAGGGGTCATTTTTAAGTCTGATTTTTGGCTTCTTTTTGGGATTGATGAAAATATATTTTATCGTCGATAAAACTATAGAAATTTGAGAGGAGGAGGCTTTATAAATATTGTGGTAAAAAAGTAGTTTTATTCTTCCCTGTCCAAAAAATAATCAATCATCTCTTTTAGCTTGAAATCAAGAAATTATTTTAAACCTGTGTCAAAATAGGAGTTATACAAAATCACTTCTGTTTCGCTTCGCCCATAGCCTTGCTGATCTCGTCCTTGCCTTCTAATTCTTTTCCCTGTAACTCATTCAGGCGTTCCACTTCATCTGCTTCCTTATCTACGTCTTCTGCTTCTTTCAAAACTTCAGAGGAGACATGTTTCAGGAAAGCCTGTTTAGCTTCTTCGCTGGGCAGATCAAAATATTCAAAGAATTTTTTGGTGAGTTTAACTTTGAAAGTGCGGCCATGTTTTTCTTTTGCCACAAATCCCATTTCTTCCAGCTGCTTCATATGATCATACGCTTTGGCATTACGCAGCTTAACCACTTCTGATTGTACGACGGGATAACGCCAGGCGATCACTGCCAGCGTTTCCATCAACGGCCTTTCCAATTCCGTATTGGAGACCAGGCTGCTTACTAACGGAACATATTGGTCACGGACGGTCAATTTCCAGCCGTTTTCTTTTTTGACGATATGCAAAGAATTATTCATCTGCGCGTATTTATCTGATAAGGCATTGATCGCTTCTTCTACTTGCTTGACTTCCATCGAACAAAGGCTGGCGATACGTTCAGAGCTTATTTCTTTCCCGACTGCAAATAGTACCGCTTCGATTTCCTTAAGATGATCTTCCATTTTCTACCTCTATCTTTTTGATGAAGTATATGCCTTCTTTAAGATCAACTTTTCCCTCATCGATCATTTTGTCAAGGTAATCTTCCAGTATATCAATTTTCATCCCTGTTAATTTGCTCAATTGTTCTGAACTAAGATTATGATCATGCAACAGGATGATTATAAAATTGTTAAGCAGTTTGGCAAGACTGTTGTTGGTCAGCTGATTCTCCATCTTCATCTGCTTGGCGATCATGTCGACGCCGTGCAGTTTCGCCTGCATATCATTCAGGAAAGAAGAGACTGCCAAACTGTCTAATTGCAATTCTTCCGGTTCAAGTATCTCTATCATGGAAGGCATATAATCAAAACAGAAATCGATTATCTCAGCAATTCCGAAAGTCTTTATCTCAAGTTCCGCAAAAGCCATCCATAATTCACTTTCTTCGTACTGCTTGAGTTCGGCCACTTCTTCTTTAATCACTTCGTAGCGGCTGTTTTCCCTAAGCTTCTGGATATAGCCTTTTAGAGTGGAGTCTATGTGTTCTTTCGGTTTCCCCAATACTTCCACCACAGCCCTAAAAAGAATCTTTTTTGCCATAACGCGTAGAAAGTTTGTTGGTTTTTAAGTGTTTCCTATCAAACTTTTACCAAAAGTTTGATCAAAAGTTAGCGACAATAGTCGCACTCTAAATTAGGATTTAACCTATCTTAATTATTAGCACCAGACTTAGCAATCCGAAGGCGATGAAAAGCACCCAGGAGATCAGATTTTTAGATCTTTCAGAGACCGATTCATACACCACTATCCCCTCATAGCCGGCAACTTCTTTTTCATGAGCCTTCTCTGTGTCCAAGGAAGGCTGAAGATCATTTGACCGGGAAAATAAAGATATGCTCTGATTGACGGCCTTTGTTTTTTCTGTCTGCTGCTCAATATCTTCTTTGGCAGTTGATTTTTCTGTTTTAAGACTGCCAGTGTCCGGACAGAGTTTTTCATTGATGCCTTCAAGTGAAAATTCTTTTTCTTCCTGCAACCCTAATCCTTCTACTATCAACTGGGCATCTCCATCTTTGATTTTCTGGTTGCAGTTGGAATCGATGAGGATAGGTATAGTGAATTTGTACAAGGTATTTTTATTTTTCAGGTGCACTTTTGTTTTTTCACTTATCGTCTTTCCTTTTTTCTCAACCCATACCGAAACCGAATACTTGTCAGTTGCACCTTTGTATATCTCCAATTCTGCATCAAGTATTTCGCCAAAAGAAACCAGTTCAGGCGAAATCTTAAGTATGCTGATCGCTGATTCGGCCGCAGCCGTTTCTTCAGTTTGGGAGGGAGAGGTTTCTATTTCATCCTTCGTCACTATAAACATTTTTTCTGCGGCATTGTCAGAAATATTGATATCATCACAAGAAGGATATACAATTGCCTTGAGAAGCAATACCCTATCCTGTTCTTGTATGTTTGTTTTCCATGATTTTTCATTGGTATTAGTAGTATTAATCTTTGGTTTGGCTATGCCTCCAAAGAGATCTTCGATCCAATACTCTATGACAAAAGGAAAAGATTTGTTGTTAAGTTCCGGCTTGAATTCCAAAGATTGGCCATTTTCATAAAAGAGCGTTTGGTTAGCTTTTAGCTGTAATTGTATGTCACAGATGAGGTTAGAAGTATCGATAACTTCAAATTCTTGGCAAGATAAATTTTGAGAGAAAAAAACGCTGGAATTGATGATCATTCCGCATAAAGTATAGTTTCCTGTTTCTGAGGGAGTAAATTCGCCGGTGCTGGCTGAAGAGGTGCAGCCGATCTCCTTGCTAAATGAGCCCTCTTTCACCGCAACATCATTTTTGGAAATATTATAGAAAACTTCGGCCGTATCCTTGGGGGTACACGGCTTCTTGTCTTTGATTTCCAGCTTGAATAGAGAAGTGTATTCGGTGTTAAGATAGAGTATTTTGCCCAGATGGGGAGAGATGTTTAGCGACATGGTTTTATTTTCCTGGTCTTCTGCTGCTACAAAGGCGCTGCTGAGGCAAAGAAAAAATATGATCAGGAGCGATTTCTTCATAAAAGTCCCGTCTTGCCTCCTCTTATATAGATTCTTAAACTTAAAAGGATATGATGTAGTTACTATTGGCCAATACTAAACAAACTTTTTAAACGCCCTCTCACTTAGGAGCAGTATGGGATGGTTATTCGGTCGCAAGAAAGTAGTGCCTAAAGTTCCCTTTCCGCAAGGCAGGCCTATAGATGAAAAAGCATTACAATTCCCTAATTTAGATTCTTCTGACAGAGTGATTGAGCCGGAAAAAGTCAAAGAAGCAGTTGGATTTTCCAAGCCCATGGCTTTTCCAGATGAAGAAGAAAGTATGCACACGGAAGAAAGAGTCACTGAGACGCCCATGTCAAGTTTTCCTTCTCCTTCGAGATATGCCACTTCAGAATCAGTTTCTGCCGGAATTATGCCAAAACATGAATTATATGTTAAAGTTGAAGTTTACCAGCGCATACTGGGAGAGATAGATGAATTAAGGCACGGATTTACAGAAATTAACCAAATCAACAAAACTATCGATGAATCTGAATATAACGAAGAAAATAATTTCAATAAACTGCGCCGGGGAATGAAATCCCTGCATGACGGTCTGCTTCAAGCTGATAAAATATTGTTTAAATCGCAAGGTGATTGAATATGACAGATAAAATGCCTGTTTTTATTAAGATAGAAGAATACGAACAAGTCCTTGAATTGGTAAAGATGATCCGTAAGAAATTGGAAGATGCCAAAGCTACCGTGATGAAAATCAACGACTTAAAAAATGAGGAAGACCACCAATTAGAGATGTGGCATAACGCACTCGCCGAAGTAGAGAAGAAAATAGATTTCATCAATCAATCATTAAATGAACCAGAGGAATTCTAAGGTATGAAGAAGAAACATTCACGGCATGTAAGAACTAGCAGCAGAGCTAGCCGACGGCCCGTGATTGCTGAATCTAAAGATAAAGGGCTTAACCTGATGGTCCAGGTAAGTGATCCAAAAAATGTGCGTAAAGATTTGTTGGAAGGATTGAGGGAAATAATCATATTTATGCAGGGATACGAATCTTTCCGCAAGATCCAAGAAGAAAAAATTGCAGTGTTTGCGCAGTTGAGAGATGACCTGAAAGTTCTAAATAATTTAGTAGATACTAAGTTGCGAAGACTCTTGCCGAAAGGGAAGTTAGCCGGCCTGGTAAGTAGACCTGCAGAAAGAGTAGAAATATTGGAGAAGGAAGAGGAAGAAGAGCCCATGCCTGAACCTAAACCAAAGCCTAAGATGATGCCGATGCCAAAACCTCAACCACAGCAGGAAGAAAGCAGTGAATTAGACGATTTAGAGGAACAGCTGAGGGAGATTGAAAGCAGATTGAAGCATATGTGATTCTTTTATAGTTAATTAAGAAAATCAAAGATTTTCTGTGTTGCTCTTTTTAGAGCAACTTTTATATAATAAGCCGTGATTTTTTCTATTAGTTTATGCGGGCGTGCCGGAGCGGTCAAACGGGATAGCTTGTTTAGTGCGATGCTAAACAAATCCAAACTCAAGGCATTTGAGTGATGAGTGCTCAAAGAGTGCAATGACTAAACTCTATGTAAGTCATCTATTGGCTTAGTGCCTACGCAGGTTCGATC